>RDXD01000399.1:0-7372 GCA_004292575.1 Bacteroidota bacterium | reverse complement strand
GAAATGGTGGCTACCGAGTTTGCCGAGTTGGTGCGCTTTACCGTAGTGGCTAAGCCCGTAACTACCACCTCGTTAAGTTTTGAATTGTCCTCGGCCAGTTTAATGTCTAGCGGGCCGTTGCCTACAGCTACCACTTTTGTAGCAAATCCAATGTACGAAACCTCAAGCTTAGCATTGCCCGATGGCACCTTAATGCTAAAAGCGCCATTGGCATCGGTTGCAGTGGTCACGGTGGTGGATTTCACTTTAATGGTGGCTCCCGGAAGCGGGTTGCCATTTTCGTCCGCTACTTTTCCGGTAGCGGTGGTTTGAGCCGTGGCTGCTAAATGACATAACAGCATGAGGCACGCAGCTAGGCTGCGTAACAGTGTTTTCTTCATGAATTGTTAATTTTGGTAAGCAATAATAAAGAATTATCAAATATCTTAACACTTTGTTGAATATTTTTTTGAAAAACCAGTTGATTCAATTAGGTTTTTCAAAAAAACCACAAAAGCTAGTTTCCGTTTTGTCGAATCTTTTCAGTTGGATGAACACCTGCACAACAAAAGGTTCCCGTAGTAGTCCTATTTTCAAGAAAATGGATAAGATGCGGTTACAAACCACCGTAGTTGGTATAAATACGTGATACACGGTATGTCCCATTTCATCATCAAGGTGTTTCTTTGCACCTAAACTCAATTGTAAAATGCCATCAAAACCATTTATGTCATCAAAACTGTTTTCCGCTACGCTGGTTGCAGCCACCTTGTTGTTTGCCGCCTGTAGCAAAAAAGGGCCCTCCTACGCCCAATACATTCCCAAAGAGGCCAGCTATGTAATGGCCGTTGATGTAAAAAGTATGGTAGGCAAGCTAGAAAGCGATAGCCTAACCGTAGAGAACATGCTGGAAATTTTGAAAGATACCGACGAGCCGGCCGATTATACCCGTGCGCTCGGCATTTGGAAGCAGTTTAAAGATGCTGGCTTAGACTGGAACAACCCGCTTCTGCTGGCCGTTCCACAGCTGGATATGGATGCCGGAAAATTAGAATTTGAAATTGTGGCCGGCCTAAGCGATGCTAAAAAATTAGAGGCCTTTATTGCCCAACTGCCCGATGCCCCTAAGGTGCAAAAAGAAAAGGACTTAAGTTTTGCCCTAACTGCCGACTGGGCCATTGGTTGGAACAGTAGCGCGGTAATGATTTTGGGCAACAACAACGATTTGCAGGCTTTGAACGGCTATGTAAATCCTATTGACTCAAACATTGCCCCCGTACCCGGCAGTGCTGCCGCCCCAATCGAAAAGTTAAAAAAGTACTTTGCACTGGCTAAAGATGCTAGCGTTGTTTCGGTAGCCGAGTTTAACAATATGATGGAGAAGAAGAGCGACATAGCCATTTTTACAAACAGCAGCAGTGCTTTAAACAGCGCTTCGGCCAATGCTGCGCTTGCTATGATGCCCAAGGTAAAAGATCTTGTTGAAGGTTTATACAGCACCACCTACATCAATTTTGAAGATGGAAAAATAGTAATGGATGCCAACACGTTTGCCGGCAAGAAATTGTCGGAATTGTTGAAAAAGTATGCTGGTCCACAAATTGACCGCAGCATGGTTGAAGCTTACCCCGGCACCCCCATGGGCATATCGGCGTTTAGCTTTAAGCCTGCGCTTATACCGGGCATGTTAGCCGAAACAGGTTTGGATGCACTGGCAAACCTGGGATTGTCGCAGGCAGGCACCACTGTAGATGAAATTTCGAAGTGTTTTGCAGGCGACTTTGCGGTAATATTTGGCGACTTTAAGCTACAGCAGGTGCTGAAAACCAGCTATGACGGTAGCACTTACACCTCCACAGAGCCCGATGGCAACCTGGTGGTGGCTGTAAAAGTGGGCGATAAAGCCCTACTGGATAAATTGCTGGCGCTGGCCACAAAACAGGGTATGCTGTTGCGCTCGGGCAACCGGCTAATGCTTGCCAATAATGGTGTAGCCGACACCACGGCCAAGGTGGCACTAGGCATTGAGAACAACATGCTGATATTTAGCAACAACGAGGCCACTTACAAGGCCTATGCGGCCAACACCTCTAAAGCCAGTTTGCCAACTTCGGCAGTAGATGCCATTGACAAAAAAAGCGTGGCCTTTTGGATGGATGGCGAAAAGCTGTTGGGCGGCATTCCCGAAACCATTTTCGACTCTACAGAAGTACACAGCAAAAACATGCTTGTGCGGGCGAAGCAAGTGTTTAAATCGGCTTGGTTTAACAGCGATAACTTTGATGGCAAAAAAATAAACGGCAAGGCCGAGCTTGGATTGGCTCCGGGAAAAAATGCTTTACCCCAGTTGGTACGCTTTTTAATGTATGTGGCCGAAGAAAGCAAGGCACGCGATGCGGCCCTGCGCTCGAGTTGGGATACTGTAGAGCCAAGTGTGGCCGACAGTGCTGCGGCGGTAGAGCTACCAACACCTAAGGTGCCTTAAACCAAAGCAACCATTTCAACATATTTTGGCCAAAGCCAGATATGTCAATTGCTGCGCCCAACGGTGCAGCAATTGTTTTTTAGAACAAACCAGCCGCACAAAGCATTAATATTGAAGCCGGAATTGATCCAACTTTGCCCCGATGACCATTACCCTAGACCATATTGTACCAACGCCTCTAAGGGGCAAGCTTGCTGCACGGCCCAGTACGGTTTGGAACAAGCACGTGCTGCTTACACCCGGCCAATGGGTAAAAGTAACTGCCCCCAGCGGCACCGGTAAAACCACACTGATGCACCTACTGTGGCAACTGCGCACCGATTACCAGGGCCAGTTGCTTTACGATGGTACCAATGCCGGCGCCTTTAAACCACCGGCACTGGCCCAGCTGCGGCAAACACAGCTTAGCGTGGTGTTTCAAGACTTGCGTTTGTTTGGGCAGCTAACAGCACGCGAAAACATTGAACTGAAACGCGTGATGCATACCCCGGCGTATTGCACCCCTGCCGATGTGGACCGCATGGCGGAAGCACTGGGAATTGCCCACATACTGCAGCAAAAAGCCAGCATTTGCAGCTATGGTGAGCGGCAGCGCATTGCCATTGTTCGGGCGCTAATGCAGCCTTTCAATTGGCTACTGATGGATGAACCCTTTAGCCACCTTGACCAAGCCAATATTGCCCGTGCCGCTTCCCTTATAGCCCAAGAGTGCCAAAGGCGAGGTGCCGGTATGCTACTGGCCGATTTGGAAGATGATACACATTTTGCTTACCATCAACATCTGCAACTGTAATAAAATTTGATGCCCGCTTTTACTTGCTTTACCTAAATATACCATGCTGCAAAAACCCATGCACAGCCTACTAAAAAAGATAATTAACAGCGGCATTGGCCCCGGCCGCTTTGCCATGGCCACCGTGGGCATGGGTGTGGCCGTGTTGCTTATTTTGCTGGCCGTGCAGCTGTATGCCAATTTTACACAACTGCTGCATGGCAAAAACAACAGCAACAACGTGGCCGACTTTTTGGTGATTAACAAAACCGTAACGGGCGAAATGCAAGGCCAAAAAGAGAAAAGCACATTTACCCCTGCCGACATTGCCGATTTAAAAGCGCAGCCATTTACCGAAGGCATTGGGGTGCTAAGCAGCACCAACTTTAGCGTTAGCGTGCAAAGCTATAGCGATGCCCTGCCATTTTACAGCGATGCTTACTTTGAAAGTGTACCCGACGAATTTATTGACGGCAACACCGCCAACTGGAGTTGGAAACCGGGCCAACGCGACCTGCCAGTGATCATTCCAGCGTTTTTTTTAGACTTATATAACACCGGTATGGCCATGACCCAAGACAACCTGCCGCAGTTGAGTATGGAGGCCATTATGGCCATACCCATAAAAATAACCGTGAAAGGAAAGGGCCAAACTGCCGAGTTTGTGGGCCATGTGGCTGCCCAAACCGACCGACTGAATTCTATACTAATTCCACAATCGTTTATGGATTGGGCCAACGAACAGTATGGCTACCGCAAAAGCCAACTGCCCACCAGGGTGGTGGTAAAAACCAAAGACCCCAGCAGCCCTGCATTGGTGCAGTACTTGGCACAAAAAGGCTGGAAGACCAATGCCGAAAAGACAAGGTTTAGCAAAATAAGGGGCGTGGTAAATGTGGTGGTATCGGCCTTGGGTGGCTTTGGGCTGCTGATGTTGCTGTTTGGGCTACTGGTGTTTAGCTTGTTTATACAACTCACCATTGCTGCTTGCAAACCCGATATTACGCTGTTGCAAACCTTGGGTACAGCCCCATCGCAACTGCACAGTTTTTTAATGCGCCGCTTTATGCCTACAAATCTGGCTTTGTTGGGGGTGGCGCTGGTGGTGCTGGCCGGCCTTCAGGTTGCCGCTGCGCGCCTGCTGCAGGCTAAGCAAATACTGCTATCGCCATGGCTAAGCTGGCAAACCCTGGTGGCCGCAGCATTGGTAATGCTGGCCATTTGGTGGGTAAACAGCAGCACGGTAAGCAAACACCTTGCCATGGCACAACCTCAGTAGCACATCTTTACCGGGCAATAAATGTATTACCTCAAAACCTTGGAGTTTGGTACTAAAATTTGGCGTACGCCAAAAAACTATTAGGCGTCTATTTGCCCCTTTGGAAATAGCCTTAATGGGTAAGCATGAAACGGGGGCGGTACAAGCCCTTTTGCGTAGCCATTGGGGCTATAAAACAAAAAAATGCACCACATACATATTGTGGCTGGCGCGGGCCAGCTAAAGGTTGTGGTGCAATCGGCAGTAAAAAAAACAGCTTACATAATATTCATGCCCTTGGCAAAGCTGGTGCAAAGACCGGGCAAAGCCAACCAAAAATACTGGCGTAAATACACCATGAGTAAGACGATGACAATAAGCCAAAAAATGAATTGAAGCCAATGGCCCCGGGTGCTTACTTTAGTTTGTTCCATAACTGGTGTATTTTTTATTGAATGCGTGCAAATATAGAAATTCGGGTTTTACAGATTACCGTTTGCCCCATTTTTTTTAGGTGGGCGTATCGGTATGGCCTGTGCTGGGTGGTGGCTGCGGCGGGCGCTGCTGGGGTGGACGCTGCTGCTGGCCGGCGGGGCGGTTGGGGTTGCGGTTTTGCTGCGGGCCGCGTGGATTAGGCTGACCGTCGGCGGGGTTTGGGTTGGCTTGGCCGCGGGCATTGGGTTGTGGCCTGCCGCCACGCTGCGGCTGGCCCTGCTGGGGAGGGCGCTGGGGCTGTGCACCTTGGCGGGGCGCATTGTTTCCCTGTTGCCTACCTGGCCCTTGGGGGCTGTTACGGTCGCGGTCTTTTTGCCGGCGGCTGTTTTTATCCAAGGTGCGCAGGCTAATTTGGCCCACCAAATCGGCGTATCCAGGTTCTTCATCTTTCGGCTTGTTGCCCACCAGTTCCACCGGCATTAGCTCATCGGGGCGCTTGCCCTCCATATTCATGGCTTTTATTTCGCGTACACGGGTTATGCTTAGCGGGTACTGCTTGCTGCTATCGGGCAGGGTGTACCACATCAGGCTCTTAAAAATATCTTTTTTCACCAAATGGGCGCGACTGTTGGTCAACTCCAGGCTGTCGGCGTCATTGGGAAATTGCTGTAACGCATCTAAATAAGTGTCCAATTCGTAATTGAGACAGCATTTTAGACGCCCACACTGGCCGCTCAGCTTAGTCTGGTTTATGCTAAGGTTTTGGTAGCGGGCCGCATTGGTGTTTACACTTTTAAAATCGTGCAGCCAGGTGCTGCAACAAAGCTCTCGGCCACAACTGCCAATGCCGCCCACTTTGCCGGCCTCTTGCCGGGCGCCTATTTGCCGCATTTCCACCTTTAGTTTAAAATCGCCGGCATATACTTTTATCAGCTCTCTAAAGTCAACACGGTCGTCGGCAATGTAAAAAAAGGTGGCTTTTTTACCATCGGCCTGTATTTCTACTTCGGCAATCTTCATTTTTAGGTTGAGCTGCTTGGCCACTGCACGGCTACGTATAAGCACCTCTTTTTCGCGAGCCTTGGTTTCGTGCAGTTTATCTACATCCATAGGGCTGGCGCGGCGCAGCACTTTGCGCAGCTCGGGGTCGTCTTCTTTTACATTTTTCTTTTTCAGTTGCATACGCACCAGCTCGCCACTTAGGCATACTTCGCCCACATCAAAGCCGCCCACGCCTTCCACGGCTATTAGGGTACCTTTTTCGAAGTGCTGTAGGGTGGCGTTGCGGTAAAAATCTTTACGGCTGCCTTGGTTAAAGCTTACTTCTATAACGCGACAGGTGCTTTCGGGATCGCTAAAGGGCAGGTTCATTAGCCAATCGTGCACATTCATGCGGTTGCACCCACCAGTGCTACAGCCACCATTACTTTGGCAGCCGCTTGGTTTTCCATCTTTGGTTTTTGTACCACAACTTCCACAAGCCATATACTATTTCGTGTTCCTAAAGGTGAATAAAAAAGGCGGGCAGCAGTTTTTGGGCTGCCAACCATGGTTGCCGGGCATTCACTTTTTATTTGATGATGGTTGGTAGCCATACGGCAAGCCAGCCAAAATGCAGTGGCGAAGCTGGCCGTTTGCAAGGGTGCTGCTGCGGGCATACTGGCTGCCAACCATGTGGCTTGCTACAGTACCTGCGGCTTACAGCCAAGGCTGTTCCGTGGCTGGTAAATGCACCCTAACTATGTAGTAACACTATATAAATCAACGTGTTGCAAAAAAGGCCTCATCCATGCACTGCGGTTGAAGTGAGTGACACAACGCAGCCCCATCAGGGTACAAACGCTTGTAAACCAACAAAAACCACACCATCAAAAAAAACTAAACGCTCCGTTTGTGGCCGTGCTTTTGGCAACAGCCTAACTTGTCAAAAGTATTGATTTATCTAACACAATGCTACGCAACTTAAGTGTGAGGGCCTGAAACAGCATTTTAGGGTTGGCGTTGCGCTCAATGTAGTAGATGGCTTGGTCCAGCTCGGTGGCTATGGCCCGCTGTGTGCTTAGGCCGCTCATCTTGTTTAGCCGCAGGGCAAATTCTTTTTCGGCTTCGGGCAGGGCCACGGTTTGCTCGCCCAGCAGGCGCAGGCGCAAGCTTTGCTCTATCAGCTGCAAAAAATAGCGCAGCAGCTGCTTCTGTTTTTCGCGCCCCAGCTCGGCCAGCAGCCCCACCACTTTGTTTTGCATATCGAAGCGCTTATGGGCTTGCGGGCCTTTAAGCAGGGCGGCATTTAGCAGTCGCGCAGGAGGCTGTTCCAGTCTTCTTCGTTGTGCTGCATTAGTTGGAGTGCTTCGCGGTAGTTGCCCTCGCAAACCAGTGCTATTTGTGCGGCGGCCTGTGGCTCCAGCTGGCAGCGCTGCTGCAAGGCCGTTTGCACCTCGGCATT
>RDXD01000398.1 GCA_004292575.1 Bacteroidota bacterium | reverse complement strand
AGGCAGCCAAGAAACATAAGTTTGAAAAGCAAGAAAAGAATGCTTTTGCATTCATAGCCTACACGCCACAGCACAGCGTCGGCGACCAAAAACATAATACAGATGAGTTATTGGTGGCATTAAATTGGGAAACTGAATATCCTTATTTGAAAAAGTTAAAAGATCATGTAAGTGCTTTGATGAAAAATGATGGATTATCTGAAGGTTTTTCGAGTGCCATGTACAATTTGTTACAGCAGGCTAAAATGCAGATGAATAACGACGGAAGATTTTATCCTACAAACCATAGGGTAACCTGGTTGGCTGCTTATCAATTTAAACGAAGCAGCGACGGGAAAAGTGATGCTATCAAAGAGTTCTTTCGCAATTGGGCTACAAGTATTATGACCGGTAAAGTGAAAGACGAAGCAGGCCTGGAACATACGAAGTATCATGCCTTACAATTGCTGGCACTAGCGGCAAGGTGGTCTGCATTGGAGAATCGAAGTGACATAAAGAAATATTAATCAGTAAATTATATTGTATGAGTTTTACAAAAGAAAACACCCAAATTTGGATAAGAAATGGCATTCAAAAAGAAACCATTGATGCAGCATTCATAGCAGCATGGAATTTTGTCTATCCGAAAGATAAAATTCAAAATCTTCAAACACCTTTAATTCTAGATGGAAATACAATACCCTACGAAAGGTTAACTGAACAACAAAAAGGAATTTTGTTTAGCAGAAATAAAGGAGATTCGCTCACAACATCTCAAATAAGGATAGCCTTTGGTGAAATGCGGAAAATCCAAATGAATGGTTTTGAACTTTCAAACTTTCTGATGTTAAAGCCTAAACTTGCATACGCTGTTAAGCGCCATGATAAAAAAGGCTTAAATGAATTCTATAAAATATTTGTTTGGGCCTATGATAGTGTCAATACGAATGATACAACAGTAGTTGGGGCGCAATTTGATAATTTCATGAAAATAATGGAGGCTTTGTTAGCTTACCATAAATTTCATGGTGGGAAAGAAAATTGAACTTTTAAAAACGTTAAAATCATTTTATTATGGCAAATAAACTTCTTAAGAAAATTGAAATCACGGGGATTCTCACCCTTGAAACCGGACTTCATATTGGCGGGACTAATAGCAGCATGTCAATTGGCGGGATTGATAAAGCGGTTATTCGAAACCCATTAAATAATCAACCTTTTATCCCGGGGTCTTCATTAAAAGGCAAAATGCGTAGTCTTTTCGAAGTAAGCAAAGAGCTTTTCTATGATGAAGGAGAAAGAAAAAGTCCAAGATTTACAGCTGCAAAGGAGGGCGTTTCAGTAGATTTATTTGGCAATGCCTCATCAAATAGTAAACAAAAGCCCTCAAGGCTAATTGTTAGGGATTTATCTCTTGTTAATCATAAACTTTTACTTGAAAAAACTGAAATCCCCTATACTGAAGGAAAAACAGAAGTTGTAATTGACAGAATAACCTCTGCTGCTATGCCCAGGCAAAATGAACGAGTGCCAGCAGGTGCACAATTCAGACTTAACCTCGTTATAAATGTATGGGAACAAGATAACAATGAAAGTCAGCTTATAGAAACCTTGTTTTCATCTTTACAATTACTTACCGACGATTATCTGGGCGGGCATGGAAGTAGGGGGTATGGCCAGGTAAGTATTGATATCAAAGAAATGACAGAGAAGAGCAGTGATGCTTACTATAATGGCGATGCAACGGATGGTGTGTCTATTATAGCCGCCTGGCAAACACAAATTAATCGCTTAAAATCAAAAGCATTAGCATGAGTATTCAGGCAATAAAAATGCACTTTAGGGATGGCTTGCACATTGGGCGAGGGGCAGAAGAGTTGGATAAAACAGCTACAACCTACAGCAGCGATGCCTTAAAAAGTGCGCTTTTTGCGGTTGGGTTAGCCTATTATCCGGAATGGGCGGATGATGAAAAGGTTTTTTTTGAAGGCTTCCGTATAAGCAGTGCTTTTCCCTTTTGTGGGGAAACCTACTTTCTGCCCAAGCCGGGTGGAATGACCTTTAAATTTACCCTGTCTGATGACCTTACCGAAGCCAAACAAGCAAAAAAAATCAGCTTCGTTTCTTCTGCCATCTTTACTCAGTGGGCCAAAGCACCGGATGACGAATTAACTGTTGACGAAAAGCAAATTGGCGACGGTGCATTCCTTTTCGACAATGCTAACGATGCTAAAAAGTTTTTGTACACCACAGTGCAACAGCGGGTAGCAGTACCGGCAGAAGGCGGCGGCGATACAACGCCTTACTACTTTGAACGAATGTTTTTTTCGGGAGGGGCTGGATTATATTTTATGATTGATTTTATGGATGAAAATCTCCGACAGCAGGTAATGCATGCCCTAAGGCTACTTGCCGATGCAGGGATAGGTACCGACCGGGCAGTAGGAAATGGACAGTTTACCATCAAAGAGCCAGCACCTTTTAACGTGCCAAATGCAAACAACAAAGGAATGCGAATGGCCTTGGGGCTCTATTTACCAACAAGAGACGAATTGTCAGCAATCGATTTAGAAAGAAGCTCCTGGAGTCTTGTAAAACGTGGAGGATATATGGCTGCGTCTGAACAGGATGAATTTCGTAGTCTTCGGAAAAACAGTATTTACTTTTTTGGCGAGGGGAGCGCATTTAAAACCCCTAGTTTACTCGAAGGCAGTTATGTAGATTTGAAACCCGATTACAATGCTTCGCTCCATCCGGTTTGGCGTTGTGGGATGCCTATTTTCATCAATTTGTAATTTAATTTTATGGCTACTGCTACATTAACAACCCTTACACCTGTGCATGTGGGAAGCGGACAGAAGTTACTGCGAAATTTTGATTTTATTGTGGAAGATGGGAGAGTGGGCTTTATTGATTTAGAGAAAGTGGTAGCTATTATTGGAATTGAACAGATTGCACAATTGACTGCTGTTATTGAAAAAAGAGGCTCACTAGTAGATTTCTTGCGTAAGGGTCGAGGCTTGACCAATGTTAAACTAGAAGATATCTGCTATAGAATTGCTTCACAAAAAGCTTCTGGAAGTGTAGCCAATGAATTAAAAGAACAGTATCATACCCTACTGAAGGGAGCTTGTATTCCTGGTAGCTCATTAAAAGGAGCTATAAAAACCTTTTTATGGCAGAAATCCGCAACTGACGATTTTTTGCAAAGTTTAAGGATTGAGGACTTCAAAAATAAAAGAGGAAAATGGGACAGCGAGAATATAGATAAAAAGTTATTTGGGCAAAATGCAAATGAGAAAGTAACACGCTTCTTAAAAATTGGTGATGTTCACTTTGAAGTGCCTAAAACAGGTGTGTATGAAGTTGGGATATACAATAAACAATTTACTAGTTGGGCCTTTAAAGAAGGTCAGTATTTCTTAGCTGAATGTTTGCCAATTGGATTGAACGGATATTTTGAATTTAAAATTGACGGTAAATGGATGAATAAGAACATTGAAAAGCATCCCGAAAAATGGAAAAAAAATGCAACTTATAACTTAAACAAAACCAGTTATGATTTTCTAAAAGATTTAAATACTTACACGCTGGATATGTTGGATGCTGAAATAAAGGAGTTGGAAGGTGAAGGTTTTGCTAACGATAATGTAGGAAATACAATGTTGGATAATTTAGACAAAGTTTTCAAATTAGGAGATAACATTGAGCGAACGCAGGAGCCATCTGCCATTGTCAGGCTTGGCGGTAACAGTGGCTGGACCTTTATGACTGGCAACTGGATTAATAGTGTCCCAACAAATGTTATAGATGAAAATAATTTTACGTCAATTAGAAAAACGATTCAGCGCAATAAACAGTATGATATGAATCTTTGGCCTAAAACCCGAAAAATGACAACTAAAGGGATGCCCCTCGGTTTCGTCAAAATCACCATCCAACCCTAAATCGCCCTATTAAAAGGCAAATTATTTTGAAAACAGGCTTATTATAAATATAGGATTTCAGTAAATGCTCCGTCAAATGGACTTTTTTGCTTTTTTATAGAGCGGTAGAATCCAACTTTTAAAAGCCTAAAAATGTGTGCATGAAAAATATCCTGCTCATTACACTCGGCAATTCCCCTATGATAGTGCCCGAGGCGGTATTGGGCTACGGGATATCATTTGACGAAGTGCACGTTTTTACCACAGATAATCCACAACTCTATGAGCACGCAGCCAAGCTCCACGATATATTTGAAACGCATTTCCCAGCAATCAAACTTTCTATTTCAGGGCTCAGCAATGTGCCGCTACCAAATACCACCGAATCGCACCAGCTGTTCGAAGAAGCCTTGTTTCAATGGTATTTAGAAAAGGCGGGGGACGCTTTGCCTTACGCCTGTATAACTGGCGGCACCAAAACCATACCTGCCTCAATGCAGCAGGCCGCCCGTTATTTTGGCGCCACTGATGTGTTTCACCTGCTGTCGGATATGCCAGCTAAAGAAAACCCAACCACCATTGCTGGTGTTTTTAGTGTGGTAGAGGCTGGAAAAATAAATTTTATTAGTATGGGGGCAGAGGCTGGATGGGAAGCCTTAAGAACCTGTACCACGCGTCAACAATTTTCTTCCACGTTAGCAGATCCAAATATTTCCGCTCTTTGGCTGAAGGAGAAGTCATCACAGCTTCCTCTAACCCGCAATATTGCACATATTATGCAATCGGTAAAAGTTGCTGCTACTGGTTTGGAGGAGCAACCAATTCCTTTTAGCATGCTGCGACTGCTACCGCCCGAAAAGTATAGTTGGCTGCACAAGCCGCTTGACGCAGAAAGAGACTTGGAATGGATTAAAACGTTACCCAAAACCGATTTGCATTGCCATCTTGGCGGCTTTGCCACCCAACCACCTTTGTTGAATAAAGTAGTGGGAGCTGCCCTTGAACCTGCGGCACTAATAATGAATTTAACACCTCTACCACCGAATGGTTGGCCTAAGCCCGACAAAACAATTACGTTGCCCCAATACATGCGCCTCGGTGATGCCAATGGCAGCGCATTACTGAAGGACGCCGGATGTTTAAAAAAACAGGTAGAGTTGATGTATGCCCACTTTCAGGAACAGAATATCCGCTATGCTGAGGTGAGGTGCAGCCCCGACAATTATGCGTCTACAGACAGACCTGCATGGATAGTGCTACAAGATATTCAGCAGAATTTTCAAAGATTAATGGATGAAGCACTGGCAAACATGCCGGACAACACCTGCCATGTAAACCTGCTGGTGATTGCCACCCGCAAAACCGAAGGCGACCTAAGCAGCATCAGCCGGCACCTTGCATTAGCCATTACAGCTGCCCAGTACAATGCAGGCAAAGGCCACTGCTGCGCGGTAGTGGGGGTGGACCTAGCGGGCTATGAAAACAAAGACACCAGGCCAGCGTATTTTGCCAATGACTTTATAGGCGTACACCGAAGCGGACTCGCCGTGACCGCACATGCGGGAGAAAATGATGATGCCGAAAGCATTTGGCAGGCTGTACACCAGCTTCACGCAAGACGAATAGGGCATGGCCTGCAACTGTTTCAGGCAAAAGACCTGATGCGCACCATGGCCGATAGACGTATTGGCATTGAAATGTGCCCCTACGCAAACTACCAAATTAGAGGTTTTATGCCGATGCTGGGAAAGGAAACAGAGATATACCAGTTGCTAAACTATATGAAAGCTGGTATCCCAGTATCCATCAACACAGATAATATAGGTATTTCGGCCGCGAACATCTCGGACAATTTTATTTGGCTAGCACGTATGTTGCCTGACATAACCAGAATGGAAATACTACAGTTGGTTAGAAACGGTATTGAAACCGCCTTTTTGTCGGCAGACGCTAAAAACACGCAAATAAGGCGCATGGACAGGCAAATTTTCGAGGTCTGCCTTAAATAGCTCATTATAATAATCACGTAAATTTAAAATTAATTTTTAAAATTGCACGATTAAATATCATTAATCATGCATATTAAATATTTTATTTTTATTTTGCATGAATAATTAACAATCATGCTTAACAGAGCTCTAATAGAAACACTGCGGAAAGACCTGCAAACCGTACCCGCCGTGGTGCTGTACGGCCCTCGGCAGGTGGGCAAAACAACGGTGGTAAAACAACTGGCGGAAGCGGATAAAGAACGCTACATCTATCTTGACATGGAACTGCCCTCGGACCGGATAAAACTCACCGATCCCGAACTTTTTTTAACCCGACTGGAAGACAAAACGGTTATTCTGGATGAAGTGCAGTTTGTGCCACAGCTCTTCCCGGTGCTGCGGGCGTTGATTGACAAAAATCGACAGCCGGGCCGTTTCTTGTTACTAGGATCAGCATCACCGGCGCTACTACAGCAAAGTGCCGAGTCGCTAGCCGGACGGGTAAGGTATCGGGAAATGTTTCCGTTTACCCTTGGGGAAATGGAGGCCGACCATGTGAACCAGCTCTGGTTCAGGGGCGGTTTTCCAATGGCCTACCTAGCCAACAGCGATGCAGAAGCCATGCAGTGGCAGGCCGATTTTGTACGCAGTTATACCAGCCGCGACATGGCTTTACTTGGCTTGCCAATGCCACCTACGCAAATCGAAAGACTGTTGCAAATGCTGGCACACAACCACGGACAACTGTTAAATGCTAGCAACCTAGCCAGGTCGCTGGGTGTATCGGCTCCCACAGTAACCAATGCGCTATATTATCTGGAAGAAGCCATGCTGATACGCACCCTAAAACCCTGGCATACCAATACCGCAAAGCGCCTAGTAAAAAGCCCAAAAGTGTACATCAGAGATACAGGCATGCTGCACCACCTGCTTGCCACAGGTAACCTAAACCAATTGCTTGGGCATCCACAGGCAGGCAATAGCTGGGAAGGCTTTGTAATACAACAAATAATAGCCACAATTCCCAACAGCCTACAGCCGTATTTTTACCGAACGGCGGCAGGTGCCGAACTGGATTTGATACTGGTAGGCAGCAACAAGGTGGAGTGGGCCATTGAAATAAAACTGAACGGTGCGCCACAGCTGACGAGGGGTAATACCGAAGCACAGTTAGACTTGCAACCAAGCCAAAGCGCCATCATAACACCCATGGCAGGCAGCTATCCATTTAGAGAAAAATGGATGGTGTATGGGGTAGGCGACATTCTTAAAGAAATTAACCATAATTAACAAATCTACTATGAACGTACTCATTATCACCCTTGGCACTAGTGATGTTCAAATTACACTACAGGCTGAACATGGCTTTTTTATAGAAGAAAATCTATTAAAAAAAGACGGCCTACAGCCAGTGCATTTACGGTCAAACAGAAACTACTCAGACCCCTATCTTTTGCAAAGTCCGAGAAGAGATGGGGAGGTAATTTCGGAAAATTATGACGATTTTAAAGTGGTTTTGGATTTTCCGCTTATAAAACCGCTCCTCAATTTCTTGGAAAAAAACAATGCATCGTTCCATGAAGTTTGGTGGGTTTATACTGACCAGCAAAATGAAAAGGAGCATTTCAAAGCAGGCGATACACTATTTTACAAAACTATTCTGCAATCTTATTTCGAAGAACGCTATCCATCCTTAACATACCAAAACTATGCCATACACGACCGGGTAAAAGACGTAGATGAACAATACAGACGCTTTTATAAAATAGCACTTTCCTTGGTTGATCGTAAGGCTGAAATAGAAAACATATTCCTGCTGCCTCAGGGAGGTATCGACCAAATAAACCATGCCCTAACCCTGCAGTTGATTCAAATGTTTAAAAGCAAGGTTAAGGTATTTCAAAATGCAGAGTTGTCGGAAACTGTACAATTGCAATTTCCCAATTTGTTCCTAAGCGATTTGACAAAAAACAACGTCATCAAACATATACGCGACTATGATTTTGATAAAGCAGCTGAATTGATTTTTGAGAACGATGAGCTAAGGGAAATGGCAAATTATGCTAACCTCAGGCTAAACCTTCTGCACCCAAAAACAGAAAATTGCGCTATAACAGATGCACTAAAACTCAATTGGGAAAATTTAGACCGCATCCAACAGCAACAAACAAAAATTCAAGACCTCACCTATGCTTTCAAAATCCAAATGAAGCAAGGAAAATACAACGATGCGTTAACGAAGCTTTTTACTATTTCTGAAAATATGTTCAAGCATAAATTAGATGAATACACTCAAGACGATGCAGCAGCATGCTATAACAAAAAACTTAGAGATAAGGAAGATGTGAATGAAAATTGGGAGTCATTTATAACCCAAAAGTTAGGCGATAATTATGTTGCTCAACTTAAGGACAATGAAATTCATGTGAACAACCCTAATTTGCTCGCCTATTGCTATTTGTACCGCTGGATAATTGCCGATGGGAAAGCTGAATCAAGCATGAACGACGATTCAATTAAGAAATTGAATACGATTATAAATGACCTTAGAGACAAGCGAAACAACATTGCGCATCATCTAGGTGCCATTACCTTCGAAGAAATTAATACTGTATTTATCAAAAGAAAAACAACCGCAGATGATTTTTACCAACTACTCGACAAAATGGTTGGCACCTCGGGCTTTGGCATTTACGCCACAATACAAAAAAAAATCTTAGCGCATTACGGCGAGTCCGTGTAGTGCATTTCAACTGGCTTCTATGCAACCAATATCCCTTCACCCTCGCCCCACAGCAGCAGGCCCTTGAGCGCCTCAAGCTTTTTGTATTGAACCCCAACGAGCAGGTGTTTATTTTAAAAGGCTATGCCGGCACCGGCAAAACCACGCCAATGCAGCACCTGGTAAAGTGGATGCTTACCGAAAAGCAGGTAAAAGACCAATACCAACCCGAGCGGTGCGCCACCACTGGCGGGGCCGCCAACGTACTGCGCCACAAAACGCCACATTACCCACCAAGCCATTGGCAAAAAAACTACCGGTGTTAGATTTGTGCGGTTTAGGGCGCACTAGCAAAGGCAACCGAAGCCAGAAGTTAAAAAAACACTACGAGGGTATAAAAATGTGATAAATTACACACTTTGGGATGACAAACTGTGATATATTGCACACAATAGGAACCTAAAACGTGTATGAGGGAGTTTAACAGAGAAATACAAGCCCGTTTATTGCAGTGGAAAAATGGCCCAAACCGAAAGCCCCTTGTGCTGCAGGGAGCACGGCAGGTAGGCAAAACCCATTTGCTAAAGCAATTGGGCAATACGGCCTTTACCGAGATGGCGTACTTCAACTTTGAGGAACAGCCTACGCTAAAACAGCTCTTTGAAAATACAAAAGATGTGCAGCACATTATCCAAAACCTATCGCTAGTGTATGGCAGGCCCATTTTGCCAAACACCACTTTGCTGGTGTTAGATGAGGTGCAGGAATGCAACGCCGCACTCAACACCCTCAAGTATTTTTATGAAAACGCACCCCAATATGCAGTGGCCGCAGCCGGCTCTTTGCTTGGCATTACCCTTAGCACGCCGGGATCGTTTCCTGTGGGCAAGGTGCATTTTATGGAGGTGTATCCACTCAGTTTTATGGAATACCTGCAAGCGGCCAACCCCACCTTGCACCAATATGTACAGCAGCTTACTACCCTGGCGCCAATGCCCGACATTTTCTTTACCGCCTTGCAAGCGCATTTCCGGCATTACAGCATTAGCGGGGGCATGCCCGAGGCCATGGCTACCTTACTGCCCACCGTTGATGTACAAGCTACGGAAAGCATTTTGAAAGATATTTTACAAGCATACAGCCTCGATTTTGCCAAACATGCCCCTACCAAAGAGATTGCCCGCATCAACCATGTGTGGCAAAGCATACCTGCACAATTGGCCCGAGAAAACAAGAAATTTTTGTACCAAACCGTAAAAACGGGTGCCCGGGCTCGTGAGTATGAGGATGCGCTACTGTGGCTGTTGCAAGCCGGATTGATTTACAAAGTGCCGCTATGTAAAAAGCCGCACCTGCCGCTTTCTGCTTACGACGATTTATCGGCTTTTAAAATTTACTTGGCCGATGTTGGCTTGCTTCGCAAACTGGCACAATTGCCTCCAAACGCTTTAGAAAATACGCAAAGTTTGTTTACCGAGTTTAAGGGCGCTTTAGCCGAAAACTACGTGTTGCAAAGCCTTGCCCGGCAGTTTGAGGTGGCACCGAGGTATTGGACATCGGCAGGCAATGCCGAGGTTGATTTTTTATTGCACTACAAGAACGAGGTATTACCGTGCGAGGTAAAGGCTGGCCTAAACACGCGAAGTCAAAGCTTAAGCGTTTACCAATCCGCCTATCAGCCACCGCTTCGCATCAGATACTCGCTTAAAAACCTAGATTATAACGACGGACTACTAAATATACCCCTGTTTTTGGCCGACCGCACACAGCAGTTCTTAGTAGCCGCCGGGCTTTAAAACTGCCTAAGATTGCCACGGCAGGTAGGGTTGCCCGCATAAATAAAACTTGCCACATAAAAAAATGTCCCCCATGGAAAATAGCTTGGCCTTCGCCCTCTCCTCCCAACAGCAGCAAGCCCTTGAGCGCCTAAAGCTGTTTGTGCTTAACCCCAACGAGCAGGTTTTTATCTTAAAAGGCTATGCCGGCACCGGCAAAACCACGCTGATGCAACACTTGGTAAAGTGGATGCTTACCGAAAAGCAGGTAAAAGACAAATACCAACCCGAGCTTTGCGCCACCACTGGCCGAGCAGCCAAGGTACTGCGCGACAAAACCGGCTTTGCAGCCAACACCGTCCACTCGTTTATTTATGCCTTCTCACGCCTTAATCAGGACCTTGAAAAACTGGAACAAGCCATTAAGCAACCAACGCCTAACCCAAAGGCCAACAACCTGCTGCTTTTGTTTGATCTGCGCCCACCCGCCACATTCAGCCACGATCAAAAGCAGCAGGTTGTTATCGTAGACGAATCGTCGATGCTAAGCGATGAACAAAGCGGCGGCGACCATGTGGCCAGCTTTGGCACCGGCAAACTGCTGACCGACCTCATGGATTATGCCCAAAACAGCAAACTAATTTTTGTGGGCGATGCCTGCCAATTGCCCCCCATTGGCCAAGCCAATTCGCCCGCGCTGGAGCCCAACTATTTCCGCACGGCATTTAATAAAAACGTGGCCTGGTTTGAACTTACCGATATACAACGGCAGCAAGGCGAGCACAGCATACTAAAGTTAAGCCTGCCACTAAGGCAATATGTGCAGCAGCCACAGCCCAGCAAGTTTGCTAGCCTGCCGGCAAAAGGCTTACCCAATATTTTTATACACCGCGATACCGACGAACTTATTGACGAGTACATAGAAACCATTAAACGCGAGGGCTATGAAACCTCCATTTTTATTACCCGTAGCAATTCGTTTAACTTTTTTATTAGCAAACACATACGCAAGGCATTGGGCTTTGGCGAAGGCCTGCCCACCGTGGGCGACCTGCTGCAGGTAACCCAAAACAACTACCTGGTACCGCTGGTAAATGGCGACTTTGTGGTGATAACCGCGGTGGGCACCTTAAAGCAGCAGCGCAACATTCCTTTTTTGGAGGTAACGGTAAAGGGCCTGCACGATGGAGCGCACCATGTAACCCTGCTGGCCCTATCGCCGCTTACCCGCACGCTGCCCAACCTTACCAGCGATGAGCACCGGGAAATGTACATTGATTTTAACCAGCGCATGCGCAGCCAAAACATAGGCCAAAGCTCGCCCCTGTTTAATGATGCCATGATGAAAGACCCCTACCTAAACAGCCTACGCGCCAGCTATGGCTATGCCGTTACCTGCAACAAAAGCCAAGGTGGCGAGTGGCCCAAGGTGTACCTGCACATGGAAACCAAAATACACGGCATGGGCAAGCCCGCCATATACCAGTGGTGGTACACGGCGGTTACCCGAAGCCAGCAGCAGCTGCACCTGCCCGACGATTGGTTTATTGTGCCGTATCAGGAAAGTGCAGGCGTGCCGCAGGCAACAAAGTAGCCCACCATAGCCAATGCCACTTTTTTTTTGAGCGGCGCACCCATGCATACTTAGCCACACAGCACTGCTAGTGGCGCACCGCAGCCCGTTAGCCAATAAAAACGCTGCCGCTGCATTTCTACGCCTAACAAAAAAAATCTACCTCCCCTCGTGCCAACCTTACCGGGTGCCGGCACTGCAAGCCAATGCCAAAACACCCTGCACTAAAAATGCAAGGTGCGTTTCTAATGTTGCACGCAGCAGGCCGCCACAAAGTTCATACAGCCGGTACAATACAGTATTAACCAGTTTTAGAACCTGTCCTAAAAACCCCACACCCGCAGAAAACGGCTTGCACTAAACATGCAACGCCGCTTTCTACTCTTGCATCATCATTAAAAATAAAAACCTAAAAAACCATTACCATGACAATTCTGCAAAAACTCTTTGGCACCAAAAAAAGCCAAAATCCGCCGACGCTAACCTTAGACCCTTTGCCCGCTGGCGATGGTGTAGCTGCCTTGGACAAGAGCGAACTAACCGAAAACCAACGCAACACCCGGTTGCGGCAACGCCCCACTGTGGTACGCGAGTTTCTGGAAAAAGACTATTGGCAAAGTGGCTACAACCATGCCCTCAGTTTCCCCAGTGCCGAACGCAAACAAGCTGCCATGCACCGCCTGGAGGTTGACTACCGCTTTAGCCTACAGCGGGCACAGCAATTGCTGCTGGCCGATACCGAAAACCACGAGCAAGAGAAGCTACAGATGAACGGCATTAGTGTGGTGCTTGACGCGCAATTGGAACAGCGCAGCCGCGAACTACGCCGGCTGAATGAGGAATTGGCCTTGCAGCTGGAGCTAAGTGTGGATAAAGAGGGCTGGCTGGCACCTGCCTTGGCCGCCTATGAGGAAGGCTTTATGGTGGGCAGCATGAAGTACTTACAGGAAAAACAACTGCTGGGCGGCCTTACCACCATGCATTAAAAAAGCCAGTTAACCCCCGGGGCCACCGGCCAACCTGGCCTGTGCAGTGGTATTTATAAATGCTACCCGGCCTGCCGTCCAAACCTAACCGCATTTGCCAAAAAAAACTACCTATAAAAATACCTGCTATGACTACTACCGCAACCACAAACACACCCCGCACCAATTTGGTGTGCTTTGTAACGGGCGCAAACCCACTGCGCTACGCCACCAGTACCGATGCCAGCCGCACCAAGCTAAAAGCTTTTGCGCTGGCCGCGCTAATACCCACTGTGGCGTGGGCCTTGTGTACCTTTTTGCTGATGCAGCAGGTATTGGACGCCCACTGGGCCATGGCCTTGGCGGGTGCTGCGCTTGCAGGCTTTGTGGTGTTTACCATTGAGCGGCTGGTGCTAATGAGCAACAAGAACTGGATAATTGGCATTTTTAGAGCGGCGTTGGCCATAACCGTGGCGTTTATAGGTGCCCAACTGTTTGACCTGGTGTTGTTTAAAACCGACATTGATCAACAAATGCCAGCTCTGCGCCACCAGCAAGCCACCAAAGCGCAGCGGCAAGCACAGCAGCAATACGCCGAGCGGCATGGGCTGGCGGCATTGGCTATTGAAATTGACAAACAAGACAGCTTGTACAACGAGCGCCAAAACCAGGCCGTGGGCGAGGCAAGCGGCCTAAGGGGTACCGGCATAAAAGGTGCAGCGTCGGCTACGGCCTATAAAGATGCTGTTGCCCTGCGCGCCAAAGCAGCTACCGACCAACTGAAGGCTACAATGGGGCAACACCAAACTGCAATGGCCACCGAACAAAAAAACGCCTACGATACCGCGTACAAAGCTTTTAACGACAAGAGCTTGCTGTTTCGCATGGCCGCCATGCACACGCTGCTGGCCGAAAACACCAATATGCGGGGCATGTATAGGGCGGTAACCATCTTCCTTTTTCTAATTGAGTTTTTGGTGCTGATTTTTAAGTTGTGCTGGCCCAAAACGGCGTACGAGCTGGAAACCGAAACCTTGGACGAGATGCACCGCCAGCGCACAATGCGCATGGCCGGCACCGAGCGCCACATGCACAACCAGCCACACCACAACCACCCCGCCGCTAGCCTCCCCTCAAAACGGCTTACACAAGGCGCCATTGCGCTATTGTAAAAGAACAAGCAACCCGCGTGGTAAAGCTGCGGCAGCTGGGCATACCCGCCTCGGCAAGCCGCTTAAACATAAAATCCATACCCCAAAATTGTACTCACCATGGCAAGGCTAAAACCAGCTTTCACTGGCTTTTAGGCGCTGGAAAAGAAGCCTACAACCACCGCGGAACCATTTCATAAAAAACCGACGAGTAGCACCAACTCGCTTCAACCTTAAATGTAAACCCCACCACATGAAAACAACAGCAGCCACAGTTATTGGCAAAAAAAAGATGACCTACCGGCTAGCCTGCATGGCTTTAGCCACCCTAATGCAGTTTGGCATAGCAGTAAATGCCCAAATAAGAAGCGGCCTCTACACATCGGGCTATCACATAGAATTGAAATGGGACTTTGCGCAAAAAAAATATGCTACCATAAAAACCATGGCATACAACACCCCTTTACAACTGAGTGCCAGCTACATAGGATTTAAAAAACAGGGCAATGCAACTTGGAAGTACAACAGTTGGACGCACAAGGGCGAACTGCCCGGCGACCGCACGGTGGCAAGCGACTGGTATATGGACGAACGGGGCCAAAAAATTGTGATTGACTACGACCAAAAGAAACTGCTGTATTATCACGAATACAGCGACACTTACAAAAAATACCTGCGCCTTACCACCTACTGCAATTTGCGCTATGTGGGGGAGCTACCAAACGCCACATCTCCCACCGATGAGGACAACGCCCCCTCGAACGACGAAGACCCTAGCAGCTTTAGGGTAGATGTAACTAGGGTTTGCTTTTTCGATGTGGACAAAGACGAATGGTCGGATTGGAAAGAGAGCGATAACACCTTCATTATTAACTACAACGACTCGCAAGACATTTTGCACATTAGGCCCAATGGCAAAAGGGTGCTATACCGCCGTGTTTCGAAAGCGGTAGAGCGCAAGGAAACTTCGGACGGCAAGAAATACCAGATTATCAGTGCTATTGATGAGGATGGTATCACCTTCCAGTTCCAAATTTTCGATAACCGTGATTACGGCATAAAACTCATTTACCGAAAAACAATTGTGCAGTTCAGCAACCCCTAAAGGCTGCGCTGCCAACAACGCTTTAACCCCAAAAAAACATTGAACATGAAATATTTGCTGCTGGCGTTGGCTGCCATGGCTTCAAAAAGTACACTTTGCCAACAATCCTTTAGCATTACGTATAACTGCTACCGCGTGTTTGTACCAAGTGGGGTGCAAGGCCGCGCAGGCACACCAGCCAGCGGCACCTGGACGCCACCGGTGCGGCTTACCACTACGGTGTACTTTAGCGTGGGGCCCAACAAAAATGTGGTGGTAGCGGTAGATGGCGTAAAGAAAACCTATGTGCGAGTGGACAAACCTTTTGTTGCCGAAACCAAGGATGGGATGAAGTACCAATTTATAGCTACGACGCTGAAAGGGAAAAAATACTTTTTTCAGTATTTGGAGGACCAAACCTTGCGGCTGCATTTTACCGACCGCAAAGAAATGATGGAATACAGCTGTATAGAATAAACGGCCCGGCCACTGGCGCTGCGGACGGACGCTGCAAGATGACTTTTTTTGCAAAATGGCCGTGCTGCTGCAGGGCAAGCCAGCCTACTGCAATAGTACGGTTTTGCGCATGGCACCATGCTACCAACACAGGCACATTGCAAAGCCGATAGGCGGCGTTTTACTTAAATTGGGCGCAGGCACCACCGCTTAAGGCACCGCTTATTGGCAAGCACCCATGCCAAACCGCCCCAAATGCGTTGGCCATAAAACAATGGTCAAAAGGTTTATATGCCAAACGGCTAAAGCTTGCTAACATTGAGCAACATTTTAAACACATGCATGAAACGCTAAAAACCACGACGTGGCCGCAAGGCTTGCTGCACACTTTAAGCAGCTTTACCTCGGTGGGGCTGTGGTGGCTGGCTTTATATTTTGCACTGCCACAGTTGCAGTTGGGCTTTACACTTACGCCCGCGTTTGCCATGGCAAGTGTGGTGGCCTTGGGGGTATTGGTATGCGATGCCTACCTGATGTATAAGCTAGACCCGGCAACCCATGCCGCGCCAGGGTGGTTAACGGCTGTAAGAGTAATGGCATCGGTAGGCATGGCTTGGCTGGGTGGGTATGCGCTAACACTGCAACTTTACTGGGGCATGTACCGCGCCTACCGGCCTAGCCCGCAAAGCAAAAAACACCTGCAAACATTTTGGCAAATGCTACAGGCCAACGATGCCGTGCTGTGGACATTTGTGGCGGCGGTACTGCTGCTTTTTGCGTTGGATAATCTTAAATTTATGCTGCCAAAGCCACGGCACTTTAAACCACAGGTGCCAAAAGCCGACCAACAAATGGTGCCGCCACCCAAGCCCACTATACCTACCGCGGGCATGGTTAATGCACAAGACCCGCACCTAGAACACGCCTATGAACAGCAACTAACTACCATTGCAGCCATACAACACGAACTTGGCGGCAAACTACCGGTGGTTAAAAACACATTACACGACCTTACCATTGCCCTGCACCAGCTGGCCGATAAAACCCCGGGCTTTAACATAGACCAAAAAATTAGGGAACCACTACCGGGCGAGCCCGAGGGCAACATAGACAGCTTTAGGCACTTGGTGACCCGCATGCAACTGGCACTAACTTTTAGCATACAGGTGGTGGAAAACATAAAACACTTGGTGCACGCCGACCCACTGCGGCACCAACCCGAAGAACTAACGGTGCTAAGCTGGATAAGGCAGGAGATGGCTACCGTAAGCCATACGAAACTGATTGAACTGAGCTTTGACGGCCCCAACCTAACCATGAGCATTGACCGTAAACAGATGCGCCTGCTGCTGAACAACGTGGTGGACAACGCCAGACGGCACGCTTTTGAGGCGGCACCACGGCCGCACTTGCTTAATGTGGCCATAGAGCAAAGCTTGCACTGCACAAGCCTAATTGTGCGCAACAATGGCATGGGCCTGCCGCCAGATTTTGATGCGCAAGGCTTTTTTGAACCCGGCACACACTATGGCGCACGTGGCAACAGTGGGCTGGGCGGCTACCTTATTGGGCTGGTGGCCAAAGCACACGGTGCCGAAGCACACCTAAAGCCCTCGAGCAAACCGGGTTTTGTAACCGATTTTGAGCTCAAATTTTCTTAACGCCATCTACCAAACCCCTGCCATGAACCCTGTTTCCCACCCTAAAGCGGCCATTGAAATATTGATGATAGACGATGATAAGCAACAACATGAAGCGCTAACAAATTATGCCGCCATACAATACGGGGTGATGCTGCTGTATGCCCGCACACTGGACGAGGGCATGCAACTGCTGCAAAACAACCGGCGCATACTGGCCGTAATTTTAGATGGCAAGGGCTTGATTTACAAACACCAAACGGGAGCCACTGCCTCAGAAGCCTTTGTGCACGAGGCGCTAACCCGAATAGCTGTGCTGGAAACTAAGCTGAACAAAACCTGGCCCAAATGCGTGCTTACCGCCTGGTACGGCTTTTTGATAAACAGCCTTGGCAGCAGAGTGAAGGTGTACGACAAAAAGGAAATTGCCTTGGATGAGGCTGTAAAACGGAGCATGTTTGAAAACTTGCTGCTGCAAACCGCCGACTCAAAAGCCCATATTATTCGTCAAAAATTTGGCGCCTACTTTGCCATGGCCCATAGCAAGGCTATGCCCCAGGATTTTGATGCTAAGCTGTACCAATGCCTGGAAAAAATGGAGTATAACACGGCCGAACAAAGCCATTTTAATACCCTACGTAGCTTGTACGAGCTACTGTTTAAAAAAATGCACAGTACCGACGAGCGGCTGGCTCCCGTGTCGGTTTTTCACCCCGCGGGCAACGTAAACCTCGACTGGTCGCTAAGGCACCTGCGCGGCTGGGACATAAAGGGTAAAAATGGCCAATTGATTATGGCCCACCCAACGGGAATGGCACTGTTGCCCGAGGGCACTATAGCCTGCTTTGCATTTGTAAAAGACATTTGCAACGCCTACTCGCACCTGGCCACCGGCCACATGGGGCAACACATGTATAAAGCAGCGGTACACGCCTACCTGGCCATACTCGACTGGTTTGAAGCATACACCCCAACCGCTAAACCCTAAGCCATACCCGGCCGCTAATTTGTTGGCATTGGGTTGATGTAATTACGCCGTATTGAAGCCCGGCCGCCAGCATTGCGCAATGGATAACAGCACCGATAAAGGGTTTTGCGAAGACCTTTTCGGTAATGGGTTCTCTGTCCGCACTTGTTGTTGGTATTTTTTATGATTTGGCATTGCCACTAAGAACCCACGACCAACCGTAACGACGAAGGCCGCCATGCGCCACGCCCAACACGGCAAAAGGAGCAACGCCCAGGCAGGCGGAGTTTGGCTTTGGAAAAAAGACTAGCGCAGAGGGGCCAGGGTGGGCAAACGATTTACCGACTCGGCTACAAAACCTTGGATAACCTGGCCGCTTGAATTTAGCAGGCGCACATGCTTGCTCCAACCGTATTGACCCAGCAATTGTACCTTATGGCCATGGCTTAAAAAGCCTACATACGTGGCATTGTTAAGATGGCCGGCGGCTGGGGTATTGCTGCCAAGCAGTATAAACTCTTGGTTAGAAAGGGCCCGGTT
This sequence comes from Bacteroidota bacterium, assembly GCA_004292575.1. Classification (GTDB taxonomy): domain Bacteria; phylum Bacteroidota; class Bacteroidia; order Chitinophagales; family Chitinophagaceae; genus Phnomibacter. The sequence goes on along the minus strand of RDXD01000398.1, from coordinate 8,958 downwards.
TCGGAGCGCCAGCATACCTTTTTGGCCGGCCAGCAAACAGGTGTGGCCGAAGTGCAGGAAATAGAATTCCGGTTGCCCCTACTAACTGATGCAGAGTAATGAAAAAAGATGATGGTATAGTATGTAGCTAAATTTTAAACGTGCAGCTGATTATGAAGCCTAACAGAATTACAACAGTTGAAACGCGGCATCAGTAGGCCTGAATTTTGGCAATGCCCTTGTTATAGCCGTACCCCTTTCTCTTGTGCTTAATTGGTGCTGGATTGAAATAGAAAAACTTTTTTGTATGTTACTTATAGTCTTTGATTTATAGTCAACATGTTTTCATCTTTGCTACAATGGATATAAAGCTAAAGATAGGTCATCGGATTAAAGAATTGAGAGAAAAAGCCGAAATGTCTCAAAAAGATTTGGCTTATGCTGCCGATTTGGATAGAAGTTATATCGCAAGCATTGAGAATGGCAACCGCAATGTAGCAATTATCAATATTGAAAAAATTGCGGTAGCACTTAATGTAACAGTCAAGGAATTTTTTAAAAGCAATAATTTTGAGAACGCTTCAACAGATAAAAAGTGATATAGATGCAAGGAGTGTCTCAACTGCCCAAAATCCCCTTACTCTTGCCGAATCTTTAGAGATTATTAAAGTGTCAATAGAAGAAGTAATACGGTCAGGCGGAGCAGCCGGAAAGACATCCTTGATAACTTCACAGCAAATAGTCAATTTATTACACGAAACAATTAAGTCGTCACTTGTTGCAGAAGGTGTTAATGCTGCAAATATTCGTCCGTCAATAGGTCGGGCTAACCCGGAAATCACATTAGCCGGGTTTCTAAAATTTAAAAAACAAGATGTCTGTGTTTTTCCAAATAACTTGCAGCCAAGGCAAGAGCGCTTAGATTTCAATGGTTTATTTAATACTGGAATTACAGAGCCATATGGCGAATTGTTTACAGAACATATAATGTCTGTCAACGTTAGAACTCAGTTAAGTAGCTTAGGAAATAATGTTGATACTATGTTTGAAAGAACATACGCTGAACCTTTGAACCTTCAAAGAATTGGATTCTGGACAAATTGCTCATAACAATCCCGTTTACTCAAATTTTACACCAGCAACAGCTAGGCAACTTGAACGTTATATAAAAGGATTTGCCGCTTTAAATATGAGAAAAGGGCAGAGAGACGATGATTTTAAATATGAACGAGTAGCCCTTATTATCGCAGACTTTTCACAAAATCCCTTACGGATTTATAGTACAACACAACAATTAATCCCTAACTCCGCTAAGTTAGGTAGTCTATTTTGAGCAGCTTGAACAAGTCTCTGGTTTTCTTAGTGATTTCGGATATTTTCCACTCGTTGTTGATTTTCAGCCTGTAGATTGATTTGCTAAGCTCAATGATGTCTTTGGGAGAATAGTTATTCAGTTTCTTAGCCTCTCTTAGGCGCAAGTAGAGTTTATGATAAGCTATCATTGCAATAAAGTTGGCGGTGAGCCACCCTTCGAGTACATATCGGTTTTGCATGTACATCACATCTGCTAAAAGGAAGTTTTTATAAGCGTCAAATATGGTCTCAATTTCATTGCGTTGTTTGTAAGCCTGGTATATTTCTTCACATGTTTTTTCGGATTTTATGTTACAGGTGAAGGTGAGTGTGCCAAATCCATTGAGTTTGTCTATAAATTTATCCTTCGTGTATGAGTCTGGTAATGTTACGATACGGGCTGCATAATCCGACTCTTCATGGGCTCTAAGGCTTTCGTCTAAAAAGGTAATGAAATTTTCCCCTTCTGCCTCATAACGGTAGTACCATATTATTCTTCGTTGATATATAAAATAGGATAGCTTTAGCTTGAAGTCGGCTCCCCGCAGGGGTTTGTAGTCAATCAGGCTGTTTTTTCTTTGCAACGGAACAATATATTGCAGGCCCTCAAGCTTCATCATGGCTATATTCTCTTTGCTGTAAAATCCTTTGTCAGCAATGTAAATTACGTTTTCAACCTTCATTTCCTCCATGCACAACGACATGGACTTTACGTCCGTAATGTTGCCGTTAATCAACCGGTAGTACACAGGTTTTTGCATCTGCGCGGAAAACAAGTACATCAGGCGCACCTGCCGTTCATAATCAAAGTCTGGGTTGTAACCTTTTGCATTAACTGTCAATAGGTCTGACTTACTGTGGACATGTGTGGAGTCCATCATTACGAACTCCGCATCGCTAACAGGATCGTTTCCGAGCAAAGACTTCATCCATTCCACTACTTTGGTTCGCTGTTCGCCTACCGTCTTTAGTACATTGGAAAATACCTTGTCGTCAACGGATTTAACACCGAAGACTTGCGAAGAGAAATCATGATCGTAATAATAGGGTGCCCTTTTAATGGGCGCATTATATGCCCAACGAAACATGGCAAAAGAAAAAAGCAGTTCGCATACATCTTGCGGGAATACCTTTTTCAATGCAGCAAGCTCCTCTTCTACAAGGGTGGAGAACATTTGGTAAAGACCGTAATTCTTTATATCCACCCTATTGGTATCCAGTTTTGTCCTTATCTGGTTTTTATCCGAAGCAATGAAGCCATCTTGTTGGGTAATCTTGCCGAGTAATACACCGGTAATCTTGTCTGTTCTTTTCTTTTCAGAATTGTAACGGTATTCAACAGCATACTTATAATAGCCACCTTTGACAAGCTTAATTTCTGTTTTCGATTCTCTGAAGGTGCGAACCCATTCCGGAAGTGACATAGACTACATAATTAGGTAGTCTAAAGGTAAGTGGGGTTTTTCAAATAACCAAATCATTTTCAATAATTTAGCTTTAAAAAATTATTGTAGGCGGGGTAAATTTGCGGAGTTAGGGATTAATACAAGATAATTTGCTTCCGCCAAATTCAACAGCCTCAATGGATAATTTGCAATTTGACGGTTTTGCAAGAACATTGCTTGATACCTATGAACAAAGATTTGGACTCAATATTCTGACTTGATATTTATGAATAAGAAATTCATCAATTTCCTGTTGGTTATTTAGTAAACGAAGCGTTTCAATTTCACTTTCTGAAAATTCGGGTATAGTGAATTTTTCAATAAAGTTTTTCTGATAGCAAGGATAACCGCCTTCAATAGAAACGCTGGTTTTGCTAACATAATAATGCATAATTACAGAGTTAAAAATCTTTTGTACTACGTCAATATTTTCAACTCTTGAAATTGGATTAACACTGTTTGAAAACAAAGTGTCTGTTTCCTGCTCTTTAAAAAAAGTGCCATAGCCATTCGTGAAGTAGCTGTCTTCTTCGTTTATCATTAAAAACCTGGGTGTTTGGCTGAAAGTTGGGTTTAGAATTCTTTTTCCAGTTTTTGCCAAACCTTGGGTTCTGCCCCAAACGTAAAACGGCTCGAAGTTTACTTTACCTTTATCTCGGTTCAGCAAAACATCTTTTTCAGAAAGTAGGTATGAGAAACATTTAGGGAAACGCTTTTTAAATTCTGTTTCTGGGATAGGCGTGGCTACATTGCCTTTAATTCTATATGGACAAATTATTCTTCTTGTGTTCTGCTCAACTTCTTCCTGTGCTTTGAAGTCAGATATTTTGTAAACAGATTTTGTTATTTCTTTTTCAATTTCGAACACTCCTTCGTCGGTAGTTTTGATGTAGTAATTTTTATTTTCTTTTCTTCCATCAATAAAGAACACCTCGTCTTTAAGTGTTGCAATGCCTACACAGATGTCAAATAATTTCTTTATTGGCTTTCCGATTGTTTCAATCGTTTTAATATTTTTTTGCTCGTCAGCCTTGAGCAACCGCCATTTTTTTATGTCTAAATCTTTCAGATAATTTAGTGAACCGTTTGCTATTGGTAGGAATTCTTGTGGTGTATAGCCGTGTTTAATCCTATCAAACGCAATGGCTTCGTTACTCTGCCTGTTCAAAAAGGTTAAAGCCGTGTAAGTTTGAGCGTCAAACACTTTTTTATGGGTAAAGTCAATAATTCTAGTCAAGCATTTTTTCTGTTGGAAAAATCTCCGAATTGCTTCTCCAGCCAATGAAGTAAAATAACTGTTTGGTGTGATGTAGCCCAAACGCCCTGTTGGTTTCAGTAACTTGTAACCTAATTCAAAAAAAGCAAAATAAAGGTTGAATGTGCCTCCTTCAACGGTTGTCCAATTATTTACCAAATACGCTCTGTTTTCGTCAGAAAGGTCTTGAAATTTTACATAAGGCGGATTACCGACAACTGTATCAAAACTCAAACTCCAATCTGCCTTTAAACTGTCTTGATTGAATAAATTAAAGTCCGTTTCTACTAAAATTTCATTATGCTGTAAAGCATAAATCGTCAGCAAAAGTTTGGTGCGATGAATGTTGTACGCAAGAATATCCGAACCGTAAATATTTTCTTTTACAATCGCTTTTATAGTTTTTGAAAAATTTTTCTTATAGTATTCGGTCAAACCAATTAAGAACGCACCGCAACCGCAACTTGGGTCAAGATTTTTGTCGTTTGGTTGAGGCTTAACTTCGTCAATGATAAAGTCGGTAATGTAGTCTGGCGTAAAAAATGCACCGTTTAGTTTTCTGTCTTTTTGAGGAATGATAAGTTCCAAATGGTTTTCAAGGTCTTTTATTGTTTCGATTTGCAACGCCGAAACCTCAAAAAAAAGTTTCGTTTTTTGTTCAAAACCTTTCAAATAGGCTTTTAGAATAGGGCTTTTAGAAAAATCAAGTTTATTGTTGGTAAGATATTGAAATACCAAATGCTGCTCAAGACTTGTAAGGTCATAATTTGTAATGAATTCATTTAATATCGCTTTTTTTACCATTTGTATTGTTGACTATGAGCAACAAACTTACGGAAAGATTTTATTCTGTCAAACTATTTTTTTTAGTGCAAAATGTTATTTTGGGGTTGGTTTGGCTCGGTTGTATGCTCGTCAGGCTAATAGTAGTACTGTCGCTAGTTTGGAGTTGCCGGCCAGCACAATGGCATGTGTGGGCGTAAAGCCAAGCGAGGCCACCTGCACTGGGGCGGCTGGTGGGTTTGCAGGCAGCCAAAACCAACGGCTGGCTATAAGCAGGGCCAGCGGCAACGCCAGCACCAACAAAAGCATAAGCCTAATGCGGCGGCTAAAAAAGGGGGTGTGCTGGGGTTGGGCGTGTTGATGAGGCATGGCTGGGTGGGCTATGATGCAAGAATTAGCTGACGGGCTGGTTTGGGTTGGGCGACGGGTAGCTTTGGCCGGGTACATGGTAGGCTGCAAGGGCCTCGTGTAATTTTTGGGCAATGGTTTGCCGCAGGTTGGCAGGCTGCAGCACCTGCAAATCGGGGCCATAACTGAGCAGATGGGTTACTAATTCTTTGTTGATAACGAGCGTTAAGCCAATGGTAACAAAACCATTGGGCAAGGTTTGGTGCAGGGTTTGGGAGTGGTGAATAGGCTTGCTGAGTACATAGGGGGCCCTGTGTGGTGCTAGCTTCAACAGCACTTGGCAGGGCTCGGCATCGTCGGTGGGCAGGGTAACGCCCACTATATGCTTAAAAAAATTGGTGCTATCGAACCGTGTGTTGGCCACATAAGGCCCTTGGGTTACCGACACCTTTACTACCCTATCGAGGGCGAGGTTGTAAATGCGCTCTTTTTGCGGATTGTAACCAAATACAAACCACCGGTTGTTGTATTCCTTTAAAAAATAGGGGTGAAGGATGATGGGCTCGGGGTGTGGTGTTTGATAGGGCTGGTACATAACTTTAAGTACACGCCGGGATTGTATGGCGGCATACATATCGGGCAGGTGATGCGTGCCGAGGGCAACGGGTGCGTTTTCGAACGCAATGGTGCTGGCCGGGCCAAAGGCATTGTATTTGAGTTTGCTTTCGAGCCGGTCCACCACCTGCGCCACATCGGCACTTAGGGCAAAGCCGCTTATTTGCTGCAGCAGGTGCACGGCCATGCGCAGATGTTCTAAATCTTCTTGGCTCACCTGTTGGTTTTCGATGGAGTATTGGGGATCGTCGTAGGAAAAGTACCAGCAATTGCCGCGCCGCTGGCGCTGTATGGGTGCCCCAAAAATGGTTTGCATGGCACTGAGGTCGTTGTTGAGCTGGCGGGTTTGGATGGCCGCATTTTGGCCATCGATGCCGCCGTAGTACTCGGCAAGTTTTTGGTTTAGGGCCTGCAAGAGCGCTGTTTTGGTCCACTGGCGCATGGTATTGCGCAGGCATTGGTTGATGATGAGGTACCGCTGCAAGGGTTTGTTGCTGAACGCCATGGTAGCTTTTTTGTGCAATTTAACGGACATGGCAACACGGGCGTAATGACTTTGTGGTGCTGGTGCCTAATGCTACCGGGGCCGTAAGCAGGCTGCCACCCACTGGGCGGGTGCCACCAGGCCCCATAGTAGCACTACCGCCGGGCCTAGCCCGGATACAGGCAGGCATAGCTGGGCCAACGGCCCACTATGCGCCAGTAGCCGGTACTGCTGCTTCATAGTGGTATGGGGCTGATGCTTCAACACAAAAAAAATACTTTAAGGCCCTTTGGCTAAAAAAAAAATAGACTGCGTGGCGGCTTTTTTTGCGCAATGATGGGAAGGTGCTATTTTTAAACTGCGTAACCTTATACACCTTTATTTATGAACCTCGTTTTAAACTCGTACGGCGTAACCCTGCAAAAGGAAAACGACCTGTTTGTGGTAAGCACTACCGATGGCAAGCAAAGCTTTGCGCCCGATAAAGTGAAAAGCATTAGCATAAGCAAAGCAGCAAAAATAACCAGTGATGCGGTGCTGCTGGCCATAAGGCACCAGGTAGATGTGGTGTTTGTAAACGATGGCGGCATGCCCGAAGGCCGTATTTGGAGCGTAAAATATGGCAGCATAAGCGATATACGGCGCAGCCAACTGGAATTTTTTTACAGCCCGGCGGCCATGCTTTGGGTAAAACAACTGCTGGTGGAAAAGCTAAACAACCAAGTGGCCCTGCTGCTGGCCGTGGGGCCTACCGATGCCACCCAGCTGCCGGCCTACAACCTGGTGCGCTTTGCTATAAACAGCATTGAAGACCATAAAAAGAAAATAGAACGCTGCGAGGGCGAAACCCTGAGCGATATGGCACCCAGCCTGCGCGGGTGGGAGGGGGCAGCGGGCCGCAAGTACTTTGCCACCATTAGCGCACTGCTACCCCCGGCCTATCAATTTGAAAACCGAAACCGCCAACCGGCCACCGATATGTTTAACAGCATGCTAAACTATGCCTATGGCATACTTTATGGCAAGGTGGAAGGGGCATTGATAAAAGCCGGCATTGACCCCTATGCGGGTATTTTTCACCGCGATGAATACAACCGACCAGCCCTGGTGTTTGACGTAATAGAACGCTACCGACTGTGGATGGACTATGTGGTGGTGCAACTGTGCATGCAGGCGGCCATACCCCCCGACTGCTTTGCTACCGATGCCCAAACGGGTGCCTGCCGCCTAGAGGCACTGGGCAAACGCATACTTATACAAGCGGTAAATGATTACCTGGCGGAAATAATACCCATTGAAGGCACTGAGCGCAGCCGCCTAACCCATATTGACCTACAACAGCAGCAACTGGCGCGCTTTTTTACCACCGCCGCGGGCTAAGCTGCCGCACAGCCGCAGGCTTTGGCGCCTTTTGTAAAAATAATATTGTACTAAACCAAGCAAATAACAAGTGTATGTTGATGGCTGGAAAACAAGTAACCCAGGCTGGCGACCAGCTAACGGCAGTATCGCTAGAGCGGGTGTATAAGGGCATTGTAAACACCGATGGCCCGCTGGCGGCACTGGTGCTACAGCTGCGCGCCCTGCGCACCATGCAACCCGATGCCTACCGCAAGGCTAAAACACAACTGCCCTATGTGGTGTGTGCACAGTTTGCCCCGGCAGTGCGCCGCAAAACCTGCTTTGCATACGCCGAACACTTTATAATTGACATTGACCACCTTAGCCTACAGCAGCTAACGCCCGATGGCGTAAAACGCTTGCTGATGGCCGATGAACGGGTGGCCCTGCTGTTTGTGAGCCCCGGAAACGATGGCGTAAAAGCAGTGTTTAACCTAAGCCAACGGGTGCACGATGCGGGGTACTACAGCGTGTTTTACAAAACCTTTGCCGCCAAGTTGGCCGTGCAGTACCAGCTGCATGGCCTTATAGATTTGGTAACCCACGATGTAAGCCGCTGCTGCTTTATGAGCCACGACCCGGCTGCCCACTACAACCCCAACGCCACCCCCGTGAACCCCACCGAATACCTTGACCCCAACAGCCTGGAGGGACTGGCACAGGTGGAAGCCGAGATTAAAACCGCCGAAAAAGCCGCCGCCGTGCTGCACGCAGACACCGAGCCTGCCCAAAGCCAGGCACAAAACCTGCCCAGTGATGTGCTGACGCAAATAAGGCAAAAACTGAACCCCGCACTGGCTGCCCGACCGCCAAAAGCAAAAGACTATGCCCAACCACAAGCCCTAGACAATGCCATGCCCGAACTGAAGCAAGCACTGCAAGATATGGGCATGATGGTGGATGCGGTGCGCCCTATAAGCTATGGCAAGCAACTTACCGTAAAGGCCGGTAACCTGTGGGCCGAGGTAAACCTGTTTTACGGCCAGCACCGCTTTAAAGCCGTGGCCACCACCAAAACCGGCAGCAGCAAGCCTTTGGCAGAAATGGCCACACAAGCCATAGAACTGCATTTTGAAGCCAAAAATAATTGGAACCCACCTTGACCCCCTTCGACAGGCTCAGGGCGGCGCCTTCGACAGGCTCAGGGCGGCGCCTTCGACAGGCTCAGGGCGGCGCCTTCGACAAGCTCAGGGCGGCGCCTTCGACAAGCTCAGGGCGGCGCCTTCGACCCTCGTCCGACCAGGTCGTCCGGGCGGGTTTAACATGTTAACTTATCGAATATTGATTGTTGCTAG
>RDXD01000243.1 GCA_004292575.1 Bacteroidota bacterium | reverse complement strand
CCGGTGGAAGATCAGTCCGCCGTGAATAGCTGTACGGCGAATGCGATCGCCGGAGCCTACGAATATTTGCTCCAGCGATCCCAGGGCGATGCCGTTGACATCAGCCGTCTATTTATTTACTACAACGCTCGACAATACGATGGCATCCGAGGCGATCAGGGCAGCACGATCACCGGCAGTATCCATGTCCTCGAAACCATTGGGACTTGTACGGAATCCACCTGGACCTACGAGCCCCACTTGGTGGATCAACAACCGCACCCCGAGGCCTATGAAGAAGCCAGTCAATTCCAAGTACAGGAAGCGGATGAAGTTCCCGTCGACCTCTACGCGATGAAACACTGCCTAGCGGAAGGCTATCCCTTTGCCTTTGGGTTAGCGCTGTTTGGGTCCTTCGATCGCGCTGGGAAACATGGACTGGTTCCAGCACCGGAGGCCAATGCTGCGACGCGCACCTCCCACGGCAACCATGCGATGCTGTGTGTCGGCTATTCTGACCAATCTCAAGCGTTCATTGTTCGGAACTCCTGGGGCGAAGATTGGGGTGAACAGGGCTATTGCTATATTCCCTACGATTACCTCGCGAACCCCGACTATTGCGGCGACTGTTGGGCCATTCGCACCGTCAGCGATTTAGACCTTAGCGAAGGTGTTTGGGTCGAAGACGACTTTTCAATTTTTGACGTCATGGATGATTTGCTGGATGACGATACTGAAGACTCTGGTTATGAGTATGACTATGTAGAGTTTGACGACATTGATGCCATAGACTCCGCCATCGACGAAGACAATGATTCCGACTCGACAGAGTCAGTCGATGGTGAAGAAGACGAAGAATATAGCGAAGAGGAAGAAGACGAAGAATATAGCGAAGACGAGGAAGAGGAAGACGGCGAAGAGGAAGAATATAGCGAAGACGAGGAATACAGCGAGGAAGACGGAGAAGACGAGGAAGAGGAGTACAGCGAAGAAGAGAGCTACAGCAATGAGGATGCCGGAGCAGACTATAGCGAGGAAGAATAGCGCAACTCGGACTTAATCCCACTGAGCAGGAGGAGCGCGA
>RDXD01000321.1 GCA_004292575.1 Bacteroidota bacterium | reverse complement strand
ACGCCCTCCACATCGTATTGTTGGTGGCGCAGCCCCATAATCAAGCCATCTGCATCGGTGGCGGTTATGCTAAGGCAGTTGGGCAGTTGGTGGGCATCAACCACCCAGCTGTGGTAGCGGCCCACGCTAAAGCTGTGGGGCATATTGGCGTACAAGCCGCTGGGCGCTGGCGCCAGCCCTGCCACCGGGGCCAGCGGCACCAGCGTAATGGGTGTGGCCACGCCGTGGTACACCTTGCTAAGGTTGGTAAGGCCTGCCCCAAATGCCTGCCCAATGGCCTGATGGCCCAGGCACACGCCCAATATGCTTTTGGTGGCGGCATAGGCCTCAATTAAGGGCAGCAGCAGCCCCGCCTCGCTGGGCACGCCGGGCCCCGGCGATAGTATTATTTTGTCGTAGGCGGCCACAGCATCAAGGCTTATGGCATCGTTGCGATAAACATCCACCGCAGTGCCGGTAAGGTACTCCACCATGTGCACCAGGTTGTAAGTAAAACTGTCGTAGTTGTCAAACACTAAAACTCTCATGTCCTGTTTTTAGTTCACAAGCCAAGGCTTGCTTATTTTTTATCAAGTTTTTTTGTAATCCTTGTTGCGGTGGGGTCTGCGTTGCACTGCGCTTTTGGTACTAATCCATTGCCAGTTTTTTACCCCCCCTAAACCTGTTGGCCCATCGTCTTTTTAGCTGGGCATCGGCTTTGCATTGTTGGGCTCAAAGCATCAACCCGCTAACCCGGCCCTTAGCCGCCTATTGCCGTGGCTTTTTGCAGCGCTTTTTTTAAGGCACCCAGCTTATTGTTCACCTCTTGCAGCTCGCTGTGCGGGTCGCTGGCGGCCACCACACCCGCGCCGGCCTGGTAGTACAGTTGGTTGTGGCGGCTCAAAAATGTGCGTATCATAATGGCATGGTTAAGGCTACCATCCAAGCCCAGCAGGCCTATGGCACCGCCGTAGTAGCCGCGGGCTGTGGGTTCCAGCTCGTCTATCAGCTGCATGGCCTTGTATTTGGGTGCCCCACTCAATGTGCCTGCGGGGAAAGTATCGGCCATGATGTGGAAGGCCTTAGCATCTGCTTTCAGCGTGCCGGTAACTTCGCTTACCAAGTGTATAACGTGGCTGTAATAGTGCACTTTTCGGTAGCTGCTCACGTGCACGGCAGTGGCATGGCGGCTAAGATCGTTGCGGGCCAAATCTACCAGCATCACGTGTTCGGCATTTTCTTTGGCATCCAGCAGCAGCGCTTCGGCTTTTTGTTGGTCTTCGGCATCGTTGCCTGTGCGTTTAAAGGTGCCGGCAATGGGGTGCACCACCGCCTTGCCATTGTTTATAATCAATTGGCTTTCGGGGCTGCTGCCAAACAGCCGGTAATCGCCGTAGTCAAAGTAAAACAGGTAAGGCGATGGGTTTACGCTGCGCAGCGCCCGGTACACGTTAAACTCATCGCCACTAAAGGGCTGGGCAAAGCGCCTACTCAGCACTATTTGAAACACATTGCCTCTTAGGGTGGCTGCCATTCCCGCTTTTACCATGTCCACATAAGCCTCGTCGGTAAGGTTACTGGTTTCGGGGCCGTTTAGGGCAAATGGATACTGCGGCACGTCTTTGCTGTTAATGCACGACCATAGGGCGTCCAACTCGCTTTGCAGGCCGGTCACGCTGTTTTCGCACACAAACAGCTCGTCTTTATAGTGGTTAATGGCCACCACATATTGGTACAGGCGGTAGCGAAGCAGCGGCATAGCAGCACCATTGGTGGCGGGCTTTAGCTGCAACTGTTCAAAAAACTGAACCGCATCGTAGCTGGTATAGCCAAAAAACTGCCGTGCTGCGGCAATGGTGTCGTCGCCATGCAGTTCAAAGCGGTCCAAAAAATCGTGCAGCGCGGGCACCATATCGCTGGGCTTAGCCAAGGCTTTACGCACCGCCACTTGTCCCGGCAGTTTGTACTCCAGCGTTTCCGCATTCAGCACCTCAAACCCGGCTATGGCTTGCACGCCAATAAAACTCCAGCTGTTTTCAGCGGTATGAAAGTCGGTGCTTTCCAGCAACACAGCATCTCTAAAGCGGTCGCGCAAGCGCAGGTAAATGCCCACGGGCGTGTACACATCGGCCAGTTGCTGTTGGCATTGGGTACTAATGGCAATCTTTTTCATGGTCTTAATAAAAAAATAAAGACCCCCCGATTGGTATCGGAGGGCCTTTGCTAATTGGTTATAATTTTAAACACAACAGTACAGCACCGATACCTTACGGTAAACGTTGCCACCACCACATGTTATTTTGTAATCCTTTCATTGCATGGCAAATGTGTGCGCCAAACCAATGCCTACCAAATATTTTTTTGTGCCACGGCAAGGGTTGTTGTTGCAAGCTTGGTAGTAGGGCGTATGGGGCATTGTATTTGCAACAGGCAATCTGCGGCTGTTTATGGGTTGCTTGCGCCCAGTTTTTCTACGGCCCTCTTGGCTAGCTCAAAGCGCTGGGCATAGTTACCGCTCACCTCTACCCACGGTACATGCTGGTGCATCAGCAGGTCTTTGTACATGTGGTAGAGTTGTTGCCGCGGTTTCTCGTTGGGGTATTCGCGCAGTTCGTCCTTCACCCAAGGCACATCGGGCCGGCACAGCAGGTACAGGTCATAGGGCGCGGTAGCAATGTGGTTCAGTATCCAGCGGTGGCAGTCGTTAAACACATATTCGCACCACACCTTCATCACATATTGATTGGTATCTAAAAATATTAACCCGCCAGCGGTTGGCCCGGCAACTAAAGCTGTTTCGGCTGCTGCCTCCGCCGCCATTTGCCCCTTGGCAATGGTCAGCAGCGTGTCAAAGTCGTAGTCGGTACCATTTTCCAGCATGTATTGGCGGGCATACTCGGCACAATATACCCCTCCCAATGCCGCCGCCAGCTGGGTACAAAGCGTGCTTTTTCCGGTGCTTTCTGGGCCAATGGCCACTATTTTTTTAAGCATCAGCGTGTTTTAAAGTCTTTTTCCATTCGGCATAGCCTGCCACAGCCAGCACCAAGAAAATTAAATATTGAAAGCTGGTAAACACGGCCCCTTTAGCAAAGTACAGGGGTACCGATGCCACATTGGTAAGCATCCACCACAGCCAGTGTTCCAGCTTTTTTTTGGCCATTAGCCACATGCCCGTGTAGGCCGCCGCCGAGGCAAAGGCATCGGCCATGGGTACGGTGCTGTTGGTAAAGCGGGCCAACACCAGCCATAGCACGCCGTAGCAAACCCCAAAAAACAGGCCTGCCTGCAGCCATTCCTTGCGGGTGCTTTTGGTTATGCGCAGGCGTTGGCCATCGTCGGTGTTTTTGCGGCTCCAAAGCCACCAGCCGTAAATGCTCATTGCAGTATAGTACACATTTAGGCTAGCCTCGGCATACAAGCCCCACCAGCTAAGGCAAAACCAGGTATAAAGCACCGTGTTTACAAGGCCCGTAGGGTACACCAGTATATGCTGTTTGCGGCTAAATGCCACACTGGCAATGCCAAAAGCCACCGCCACAAATTCCCACCCACTGGTGGCCCGCATACCCGCCCACAATTTCACAAAAACTTCTTCCGGTGCCATGCTGCCAATAGTGTTTTAAACGGTACCTTGCATTACATTTTATCACCCCAAATTGTTACCCCTTTATGATTCGTACAGCGCAAGCCCAATGGAATGGCAGCGGCAAAGAAGGTGCCGGCCACCTCACCACCCAAAGCACCACCCTCAACCAAACGCAGTATGCCTTTAGCAGCCGTTTTGCCGATGGCGTGGGCACCAACCCCGAAGAGTTGGTGGCCGCCGCACATGCGGGTTGTTTCAGCATGAAGTTGGCATTTGTATTGGGTGCCGCCGGGTTTACGCCCAGCACCATCAACACCACTTGTGCCATTACCTTCGATACTGCAGCTGGTGCCATTACCCAAAGCCACCTTACCGTTGAGGCCAGTGTACCCGGTATAGGTGCCGAGGCGTTTGCCGATGCTGTGGCCGATGCCGAAAAAAACTGCCCCATTTCAAAGCTGCTCAATGCCGCCATCAGCAGCACGGCCACATTGTTGCCCTAGTAAGCTCTTTATTGGGCGGGCTTAGCGCACTCCTATTCAGTATTTGCTTGCCCCTCAGCCTTTGGCAGCCCCACTTGGCCGCTGCCAAAGGCATTTTTTCACCATTGCCCACTCCAAAAAAATTTAGCACCTGCGCCAAGCTGGCCAGTGCCAATGTACCAAGCTATTTTTTTAGCGCCAGCAGGCT
>RDXD01000312.1 GCA_004292575.1 Bacteroidota bacterium | reverse complement strand
TTTTTTACCTGCCCCCAATTGTTGGCGCCCCCCTCGTTTTGGCTAAAGATATAAGCGGAGCCTGCGTCCGTGGATGTACTCCCTCCCGACGCATCTTCATCTTCTCGACTTGCGCCCACTACCACCGTGCCGCCACTGATGGCTACGCTAGTGCCAAATTGATCGTTTACTGCCCTGTCGCCTGCCACCAGTTTTTTTACCTGACCCCAATTATCGACGCCATCTTGGTCTTTGCTAAAAACATAAGCAGCGCCCGCTTGAAGCGCGGTATTTGCCTCAGCAGCATCTTCATCTTCAAAATAAGCGCCCACTACCACTGTAGTACCGCTGATGGCTACGCTGTAGCCAAATTGATCGTCGGCCGCTCGGTCGCTAGCCACCAGTTTTTTTACCTCACCCCAATTATTAGCCCCACCCTTATCTTTATTAAAGATATATGCAGCACCTGCATCAGTGGCTGTATTCATTCCTGCGGCATCTTCGTCTTCAAGGTAAGCACCCACTACTACCGTATTGCCGCTGATGGCTACGCTGTAGCCAAACCTATCGCTTGCGGCCCTGTCTGCAGCTACTAATTTCTTAATTTCGGTCCAGGTGCCACTAATATTTCTAACAATATATGCTGCCCCGGTATGTAAGATTGCATTTGCGCCCGTAGCGTCGGTAGGTTCTCGAATTGCACCCACCACGGCATATTCACCATCCATGGCCACACTCCAGCCATAGTACTGGTTTACAGCGCTTTCTGATAAGGCTATTTTTTGATACTGCCCCCAGTTGTTGGCGCCACCCCCGTTTTGGCTAAAGACATATGCAGAACCTGCATCACTGATTGTATTCATTCCTGCCGCATCTTCGTCTTCTGAACTTGCACCTACCACCACCGTGCCGCCACTAATGGCTACACTAGTACCAAAATTATCATTTGCAGCCCGGTCGCTTGCTACTATTTTTTTTACTTGACCCCAGTTGTTTGGGCCGCCCTCGTTTTGGCTAAAGATATATGCAGAACCTGCACCATTGGCTGTATTCATTCCTGCCGCATCTTCGTCTTCTGAACTTGCACCTACC
>RDXD01000320.1 GCA_004292575.1 Bacteroidota bacterium | reverse complement strand
AAACAACAAACAACAAACAACAAACAACAAACAACAAACAACAAACAACAAACAACAAACAACAAACAACAAACAACAAACAACAAACAACAAACAATATTCAACAATCAATATTCAACATGTTAATCGGTACAGGTCAAGGCTAAGCTCGAGGTCAAGGCGCCGCCCTGAGCGTGTCGAAGGGTTAAGGTCAAGGCGCCGTGTCGAGCTAGCTAACACGTGGGCTTGGTAGTAAGCGGTTTGGCGTAGCCTTTGGCGCAACTGCACCTCCTGAAGCTAGCGCACAATAACTAAAATCCTAAAATCTTAAAATCTTCACATCGGTGTGCAACTGCATCTTCTGAAGCTAGCGCATAATAACAGTACCCAAGTTATTGGTAATGTTCATTTCATATTCTTTTAGCGAAAGGTGCACCTTCATGAGGGCTGTTTGTTGTTCGGGATCTTTGGTGGCTTCCAATTCTTGTTGGTTTTGTTCGAGCATCACCTTTAATTTACGCAGCCTAAAAAAATCAACGGCGTGTCTAGCTTCATCAATGCTACTGGTGTCCACGGGTTTGCGTTTTCCCTCGTTCATTTTCTCCCACCGTGCACTTAATTCATAGGGGAAGGTAAGCATAGATATCACGAGTTTCGCCATTTCGGTATCGTCGTAGTACAAAAATGATTTTTCGGTTGGCTGCACACCGGCATCATACCACTCTTTGTATTTCCAATACACTTGCGACAGCAATTCACTGTCAAAGTGAAACGATTCGAGCGCTTCAAAGATGTACTGTGCCACGGTTTGGGTTTCTGTCAACATCAGTAAACCATGCACCAGCAACACCTTTACAAGGGCGCGTTCCTGTACTTCGTTGCCGATTAATAGGGTAAGGTTATCGTCGAATTTTTTATCGTTGGGCTCTGCTTCCGGGTTTAAGGTTTTGCTTTCAGCACGCTGTGTCTGCTGCAGCTGTTTTTCTATTTTTTGGCCAATAAAGGTATTTACCAAAGCCGTAAGCCCACCCTCATCGGCCTTTAGCGCTGCTGCGGCCTGGCGTATATAATCTTGCTGCCGGGTAAAATCGGCAGCGCGGTTTATTTTACTAATGCTTTCGGCAATTCTGTTTACCAAATCTTTTTTCTTGCCACTATCGTTGCCAGCCTCGCGCAGACCAAGTTCCAATTGAAAGAGAATAAAATCTTTTTTATGGCTGGCAATAAACTCAGTAAACGCCAATTTTCCCACCTGGCGAACGTAGCTATCAGGGTCGTGGCCGTCGGGTATAAGCACCAATTGTACTTGTAGCCCTTCTTCCAGTGCCATATCCATACCACGCAGTGCGGCCTTTATGCCCGCACCGTCTCCATCGTACACAATGGTAATGTTGCTGGTATATTTTTTTATAAGGCGCAGTTGGTCTTGCGTAAGCGATGTGCCGCTGCTCGATACCACATTTTCTACGCCCGCCTGGTGCAGGCTTATCACATCGGTGTATCCCTCCACCAGTAGGCATTCGTTGGCTTTGTCAATGGCCATGCGGCTTTGGTGAATGCCATAGAGGACCTTGCTTTTTACATACACCTCATTTTCGGGGGTGTTAATGTATTTGGGTGCTTTGTCGTTGGCTTTAATTAGCCGGGCACCAAAGCCAATCACCTTACCTATTGGGTTTTGAATGGGAAAGATGATGCGGTCGCGGTAATTGTCCACCAGTCCTTCGTCGCGGGCAATTACCAACCCGCTGCTCACCATTACCTCGGCGTTGTATTGCGCCGCCAGTGCGGTTTTGGCAAATGCCTGTCGCTCGCTAAGCCCGTAACCAAGGCCAAACTTGCGTATGGTTTCGTCGGTAAAGCCGCGTTCTTGCAGGTAGGTATAGCCAATGGCCTGGCCAAGTTCGTGCTTCCACAAAACGTCTTCGTAGTAGGTGCGGGCAAATTGATTGAGGATGTAGAGTGCGTCGGCCTGTTGTTGCTGAATGGCGTAGCTGGGGTCGGTGGCGGTTTCTTCAATTTCTACATTGTACTTTTTGGCCAGCATGCGCAGCGCCTCCACGTAGCTCAGCTTGTCATGCTCCATCACAAAGCTTACCGCGTTGCCACTTTTTCCGCAGCCAAAACACTTATAAATTTCTTTTGATGCCGATACGCTGAACGATGGACTCTTTTCGTTGTGAAATGGGCAAAGCCCAATGTAATTGCTCCCCCGCTTTTTTAGCTTTACGTAATCGCCCACCACATCAATAATGTCGAGCCGGCTTAGAATGGTTTGTATGGTGTCTTTTGTAATCAAGTGCGCTAAAGTAGGCATTCAAGTTTTTGTGCCCGCATAAAGCCCTCTTAAATTAGCACCAGCACTGTATCTTGCACTGGCAAAAATAAGATAGCATGCGTAGTTTCATGGGTTCAGGGTGTGTTGTTGGGTTAGTTTGCCTGCTCTTTGGGTGTAAGCCCGGTGTGCATAACCTGCGCTTTAAGGCTGCTCCAGGCCAGCAAACAGCCATTACAGCTGTCGTGAAGGGTAAAATGAGCATGAATGTGGCTGGTAAAGAAGTGCAAACCAATATAAACACACAAACCGACGCCCATTTACAGTTTGATACTACTGCTGCTGAAATCTACAATGTACGGCTGAATTACAGCAATTTTAAAGTAGAGCAAAGTATTGAAGGCTTTGGGGCAAAGGTTTTGACACCCGACAGCAGTACTTCTATACAAATGCCCAATAATGTGATGGAGCAAATTAAAAAGGTGGCTTACCGCCTGCGCATGAACCAACAGGGTGGCGTAGTGGATGTTGAAAAAAACGACAGCCTTTTTACCGCAGTAGCTAAGGCAGCCATCCCCGACAACGACAGCGTAGGCATTAAAGTGTTCGAGATGTTGAAACCGCTGATGAACGAGCAAATGGCAAAGGGGTTTTTGGAACAGGCTTTTTTTGTTTATCCCAGTAAAGCAGTTAACGTGGGCGATAGTTGGACCAATACCATGACGGTTACTGCGGTGTTTTCAATGACCGTGGCGTCGGAATTTACGCTGATGGCCATTACCGATAGCTCGGCAACGCTGGCGGTAAACAGCCGCATAAAGCCGGGAAACAATGGGGACGTGTTGATGACGGGCCTTGCTATGGCTGGTGCGCCGTTTACCCAAAATAAACTGGCCAAAAGTGCCAAGGGCATAGATGTAGCGGGTATGAAAATGAAAGCTGAGTTTAGCGGCACGCAAACGGGTACCGTAGAGCTCGATTTAAAAAAGGGCCGGGCCAAAACCTGCCAGTTGCACCAACTGTTGAACGGCGACCTTACGTTTGGCATTTTCATGTTGCCCATGGCATTAGACATGACCACCACTTACACGCTGACCGATTTGCCGTCTTTGGTGGCCTACAGCAATCATCATAAATAATCTATACTGCTGCATACCAATGAACTTTAAAAATAAGCGGGTTTGGATAACTGGGGCATCGTCGGGCATTGGCGAAGCAGTGGCTTACGCGTTTGCCCGCCAAGCGGCCCATCTTGTGCTTTCTGCCCGCAGCGCCACAGTCCTGCACGCGGTGGCTGATAAATGTGTGGCCCTAGGCGCAGCAAAAGCAGTGGTGGTGTGCATAGATGTGGCCAACGAAGACATGCTAAGCCAGTTAGCGGCCAACTACGACCATGCCATTGGGCCTGTGGACATCCTTATAAACAGCAGCGGCATAAGCCAGCGTTCGGTGGTTATGGATACTTCCATGGCCGTGTATAAACAGCTGATGGCGGTAAACTATCTGGGGTCGGTAGCCATCACAAAAATGGTGTTGCCCGGCATGGTAAAGCAGGGTAGTGGTCATATAGTGGCCATTTCCAGCGTTTCGGGAAAATTGGGTGCCCCATTGCGCAGTGGGTACAGTGCCAGCAAACATGCGCTGCATGGCTTTTTCGATTGCCTGCGGTCGGAAGTAACCCATTTGGGCTTGAAGGTGTTGCTGGTTTGCCCAGGCTACATCAACACCAACATCAGTGTTAATGCGCTAAACGCCCAAGGCCAACCCACGGGTAAAATGGATGATAATCAGGCCAACGGCATGATGCCAGAGGTGCTGGCAGACCGCATATTACGGGCCATCCAAAAGGGCAAGCGCGAAATTAATGTGGGCGGCAAAGAGGTTATTGGCATTTACCTCAAGCGTTTTTTGCCCGGATTGTTGGCAAAGATTTTGCAAAAACAAGCCGCCAAACAAGCGATGGTTTAGTTTTTCAATATTTTTTTGGGTAAAAATATTGCGACCCCTACATTTGCAGCCCG
>RDXD01000319.1 GCA_004292575.1 Bacteroidota bacterium | reverse complement strand
AACCTATCACGGCAAGCCAGAAAGCTCCAATTTGGGATTAGGTGGTTCTCTTTATGAAATTTGCGTTGGCTCAGTTTCAGAACTAAATGTTTGTAAGAAACAATACGACTCCGGTGTCGCTTTATTTTTTGGTTATTTAATTGATTTAAAGAGCATTACTCGCGAACTTTCGAGTAAGGCAGGAATTACCGAAAACATATTAAAGTTCAACCAAAATCTATCGAATTCCGGCGACGATTTGGCTTTAGCCACGCAACGCGTACTTTTAGAGTTTCTCCAAGAAAAAGCGGAAAAAGGGGAAATATCACCGATTGCCTTGGCACAAGCAGGATTGACCCGTGACCTGTTAGAACCTTACCTAACAAAGATTGAGACAAAACATCTTAAGGCCATCGATCTTCATAAACCAACAGTGGATGAAATTGTGTTCTTCAAAGAAAACAGTCAGAACCTTCTTTACCGCGTGCCCGACCTCATTGACGTATGGTTCGATAGCGGAGCCATGCCGTATGCCCAGTGGCATTTCCCCTTCGAGAACAAGGACATTTTTGCGCAAAACTACCCCGCCGATTTTATAGCCGAGGGCGTGGACCAAACCCGCGGTTGGTTTTATACCCTGCATGCCATTGGCAGCCTTATAAAAGAAGATGTGGAAGCCGAACTGCAGGCGGCAGGATTGCCGGTGCCCCAAACCGGTGGGCTGGCTTATAAAACGGTGGTGTCTAATGGGCTGGTGCTTGATAAGAATGGCAACAAGATGAGCAAACGCCTGGGCAATGTGGTGGACCCCTTTAGCACCATTGAAACCTATGGTGCCGATGCCACCCGCTGGTACCTCATCACCAATGCCAGCCCCTGGGACAATTTAAAATTCGACATTAAGGGCATAGAGGAAGTACAGCGCAAGTATTTTGGCACCCTGTACAATACCTACCAGTTTTTTGCCCTGTATGCCAATGTAGATGGCTTTGCCTTTACCGAAGCCTACATACCACTAAGCGAGCGCCCCGAAATAGACCGCTGGATACTTTCGAGCCTAAACAGCTTGATACGCGATGTAACTGCCGCCATGGACGATTACGAACCCACACAGGCGGGCAGGCTGCTAGAGGCTTTTGTGGACGAGCACCTGAGCAACTGGTATGTGCGCCTGTGCAGGCGCCGGTTTTGGCGCGGCGATTATGAGCAAGATAAAATTTGTGCCTACCAAACCCTGTTTGAGTGCTTGGAAACGGTGGTATTGCTCATGGCGCCCATTTCGCCATTTTTTGCCGATGCCGTATTTGGCAACCTTAACGCCGTGTGCAAGCGGCATAACGTGGCATCGGTACACCACGCAAAATATCCGGTGGCCAATACTGCTGCCATTGATGTGGCTTTGGAAGAGCGTATGCAAATGGCCCAAGTGGCCAGCAGCCTGGTGCTAAGCCTGCGCAAAAAAGAAAAGATAAAAGTGCGACAGCCGCTGCAAAAGGTACTTATTCCCGTGCTTAACCCCAGCATGGCCCAGCAATTGGCCCTGGTGGAAGACCTTGTTTTGGCCGAGGTAAACGTAAAGCAAATGGAGTACTTAACAGATACCGAAGGGTTTATAAAAAAGAAAGCAAAGCCTAACTTTATAGCCTTGGGTAAACGGTTGGGTGCAAAAATGAAGCCTGTTGGGGCTGCCATAATGGCGCTGAGTCAAGCATCCATTGCACAAATTGAACACCAAGGCGCGTTAAGTTTGGTGGTAGATGGAGAGGAGTTGCAGCTGTCGTTGGCCGATGTTGACATCACCGCCGAGGACATTCCGGGCTGGAGCGTAGCCACCAAGGGTAGCCTAACGGTAGCCCTGGATTTAACCATAACCCCGCAATTACAAAGCGAAGGCGATGCCCGCGAGCTGGTAAACCGCATCCAAACCCTGCGCAAAGAGGCCGGCTTTTTGGTAACCGATCGCATTGTGGTGGCTTGGTCGGGGGACGAAAAAATGCACCACGCATTCCAAGCCCATCGGTCGTATATTTGCGCCGAAATTTTGGCAGACGACTTGGTTTGGCAACCCGAAAAAACCTTTGGCACCCAAATTGAGGTGAATGATATACCCTTAACCCTCCAAATCACAAAAAAAGAAGCGTAATGATGGATACCAACAACGAGGAAACAACAGCACCCGAAAGCGTAGCAACACCTGAAAGCTTCGAGACACCCGAAAACGTAGTAACACCTGAAAGCGTCGAGACGGCCGAAAACGCCGCAATACCCGAAAGCGCAGTAGCACCGGAAAACGCCGTAACACCTGAAACCGTTGCAGCCACCGAAGCCGTAAAAACAGCGCCCAAAAAAGCTACGAGAGTGCGGCCAAGTGCCAGCAAATCTGCGCCGGTAGCAAAGCCGGAGCCAGTGCCTACAGCAGTAGCCGACAACACGCCCATCCCCGGCTTGGTGCCTTACCTGCCCGATTTTACACACAGCGTGCTTGATGCTAAGCCAGTGGAACCCGAGCAAAAAGGCCCCACCATGCGCTACAGCGATAAGGAGTTGGGCGAATTTAAAGAGTTGATACAGCGCAAGTTGGAGTCGGCTAAAAAAGAGTTGTCATACCTGCAAGGCGTTATAACCCGCAAAGATAGCCAGGGTGGCGATGGCGAAGATGGCCGATACATGACCATGGAGGACGGTAGCCTAAGCATGGAACGCGAACAACTGAGCCAAATGGCCAGCCGCCAGATTACGTTTATCGACCATTTGGAAAAAGCCTTGATGCGCATAGAAAATAAAACCTACGGTGTGTGCCGCGTAACGGGCAAGCTAATAGACAAAGCCCGCCTGCGTGCCGTGCCACATGCCACCCTAAGCATGGATGCCAAAATGGGTAAAGTACGTATGGGTTAAAGCCACCCAGCGCGCTTTTAAATTAGTATCAAAAAAAAACCGCAGTGCACGCTGCGGTTTTTTTGTGCGCCCAATTGCAGCACGCAGTAGCCTGGGCCTGCTGTTGCCTATGCTTTACTGCGCACCAACCAACCATAAGCCCTGCGGCGGTGGGTGGCAGTGCTTAAGACCAGCTGTTTGATCCAATATTTATCGCTCTTTCTTCTTTAATATGTTTTTTAACAGGCCCTTACCCTTCTCTTCTAGGTTCTTCTTGGTATCGGTTTTGGTAGTATCGCCTGGGTTCAACAACTTTTTTGTCAGCTCATTTTTGCCATCTTGCAACAGCTGGTTTTTGGCGGCGGTTAAGGTGTCTTTAATGGCAGCTTTGGCACTGTCAATTTTAGCGTTAGCAAATGCCGTGGTTTGTTGTTTAAGGTCTTGCGCTAAACTATTGCTGGTTTGTTTAAGATTGGTTTTTATGGTTGGGGCAGTAATGGTTCCACCAAGTTTTACTTGAATGGGTACAATATCGCCTACTTTAATGGGTAGGCCTTTGCTGTTGGCCTGGCTGGATAAATTGTTGATGATGCTATTGGCTCTATCGCCCATGAGCACTCTGGGTACTTTCATGTTAATGGTATAATCCATGGACTGGGTTAGACCATGCAGGCCACCTATTTCCATTTCAATCTCCTTGAATTTTATGGTAAACGGTTTTACCAAAACATTGCCATTAGCAAACTCAAAAAATGTTCTTACGTCCTTGGCTGCTATGTTACTCAGTGCTTTTACATTTAGCAATTTGGCAATGCTCTCAACGGGTTGAAAACTGCTCAAAACGCCTTCAATCATAAGCACATTGCCAAGGCCGGAAAGGGTGTTTAAATTGGGCATCATGTTACTACCCAACTTTCCCGACAGGTTTAAAGACGAACTGAGTTTCCCGGCCAAGAATTTACCGATGGGCATAAGTTTCTGCACGGTATTAAATGCAAAAAAGGTTTTTTGTATATCCACATTATCCACGGCATAGTTTAGGGAAATGCCGGGTTCTGTTTTGCTGTTTTTGGTGGTGTAAAAGCCACTAATATCTATGTTGCCGTCCAAGGCATTGCCTCTAATGTTGTTTAACGTTACGGTTTCGTCCTTTACCATCATGCTACCTACAATATTACTCATGTCAAGGTTGTCGTAGTGCAGGTTGTCCACCGCGGCATCAAGGGTAAGGTTTAGGTTAGACGGCACTAAGAATGGACCGCCCGTAGCTGTACTCGTTTTGGTACTTGTTGTATCCGTGCTTAAGCCCATCCACTCATTTAAATTTACATTGTTGGCATTAAATTTAATATGGCCCTCTAATGGTTGGTTTTGTAAAACGTAAGGCAGCAAATTGTTGATGTAACCATTTGCTGTAAAATT
>RDXD01000318.1 GCA_004292575.1 Bacteroidota bacterium | reverse complement strand
AACTAAACATGCTGCAACTGGCGAAAACACAGAAATTGGCGATAGCCCGACCCTCGACACATCTTTTTATGAAAGCGAAAGTCCATGCTTTTGTGTAACAACGCTTTTGCAACATTTTAGAACATCACGACTATCTTTTCCGCAGAGAATTCTTTCAAAAAATCGTTCGATGCATTGTAAAAAAGACGTTCACCAACATCGGGTATCTCGCAATGCAAATTTGCTGATTTACTTGGCTGCAGCATAAGCCGATTGGCATAGCAGAAATTTGCTAACGCCAATTGAACTCAGCGTCTAGCCGCATGATTTATCGGACGAAAAGTACAAAACCAAATCATTTTCAATCCTACTCTGCCACCGCGGCCGCTACCCAAGAAAGCCACGTAAAAACATTGGAACACGGCTTTGAAGGTAGGTACGTAAACAGCTCAGCCTAACTTAGCGTTTCCGCTACTGCCACTATAGCCTTGCAGAGAGGGTGTGTGTTATTCTTGCAGCGGCTAAACGTGACCATCAATTCCTACAACGAAAAATCCCGCAACATGATGCTGCGGGATTTTTTCTATTAAACTTCTAATAACCGTTTTGTTATGTTGGTGTTAGATGCGGAAGTGGCTAAACGCTTTGTTTGCTTCGGCCATGCGATGTACATCTTCGCGCTTCTTTACTGCGGCGCCTTCGCCCTTGCTAGCAGCAACAATTTCGTTGGCCAACTTATCCGCCATGCTGCGTCCGTTCCTATCGCGACTATAGCGTACCAACCATTTGATGCTTAAGCTAATTTTACGATCGGGGCGAACCTCGCTAGGAATTTGGAAGGTAGCACCACCAATTCGGCGACTACGTACCTCAACTGCAGGCGTAACATTTTGCAATGCCCTGCGCCAAACTTCGTATCCTTCTTCGCTGGTTATTTTGGTTACTTTCTCAAGTGCATCGTAAAAAATGGTAAGAGCTGTACTCTTTTTTCCTTCCCACATAATGTTGTTTACAAAGCGGGTTACGAGCTTGTCGTTAAATTTAGGGTCGGGTGCCAGGGGCAATTTTTTGGCTTGCGCTTTCCTCATGGTGTTTTCAGTTAAACTGTAGGGGGTATGGGCTGTTAATTATTTTTTCTTTCCGCCTTTGGCTGCAGCAGCAGGTGCGGCACCTGGCTTGGCACGCTTGGTACCATACTTACTGCGGCTTTGTTTGCGGTCTTTTACACCGGCAGTATCAAGGCTGCCACGCACAATGTGGTAGCGCACACCTGGCAAGTCCTTTACACGACCACCGCGAATCAACACGATGCTGTGCTCTTGCAGATTGTGCCCCTCACCTGGGATGTAGGCAATCACCTCAATTTTGTTTGTTAAACGCACTTTAGCCACTTTACGCAAAGCCGAGTTAGGCTTTTTGGGCGTGGTTGTGTACACACGGGTACAAACACCACGGCGCTGTGGGCAAGCATCTAAAGCACGGCTCTTACTTTTTGCTTTAATTATTTCGCGACCTTTTCTAACTAGCTGTTGTATAGTAGGCATTCCTAACTCTATTTTTAAAATTGGACGGCAAAAGTACGAGTATGCGCTTAATTAGCAAAATGATTTTTAATAAATTGGCCTACAATGGGCGTTTTTAAAGCATGTATTGCTACTCGAGGTGCCTTTTGTGGCTGTGCTGCATCCATAGGTCGGAAAAAGCATGGCTCAAACGGGTTTCACACTCAGCGCAAGGCGAAGTAAACCACACCAGCCGTAACAACAATATTACTTAGCAAATTCACCAGATCGTTGGTAACCCAAGCCCTGCCTTTTTGCAAAACCGCGGGCAGGTTTTTTTGCGGCACATCGCTAGGTTGGCCGGCGGCGTTGTATTGAGCCTGATAAGCGCTGCCTAGCAAACTATCGAGCAGCATGCCCGCTACCCCGGCCAATACTAGAACTCCCAGCGAGTGGCTTAGATAGGGTGCCATACCAAAGGCCAACAGCGCCATAACTGCCGCACCCAGCAATCCACCAAGCGAGCCTATCCACGATATGCCGCCCGAAACACCCACGGGTAAAGGCTTTATACGTAAAATATCCATGGGCCTGCCGCCATAACGCATGCCCACCTCGCTGGCGCAGGTATCGGCAAGGCACACGGCCATACTGGCGTACACCGCCAAAAGGTATTGCTCGCCGCCAGTGAGGCCCCAGCCAACTGCACATAAACCTGCCACCCCACCGTTACACAGCACTTGCTGCCAATCGCGGGGTTTTTGATGCTTTTCATCGGTGGCCAATGCGGCCTTGGCTGGCAGCTTACCCAAAAGGCTGCCCAGTACAAAAAACGCCACCAGGGGCGCCGCCATAAGCCAGCCGCCAGCCAACCAAACAACTACGCCCAGCAATGCGGCCACCACAGCGCCATCGGTAGATAGCCATTTTCGCCCATGCGCCAGCCAAGCCACGGCAACCGACAGTATAATGCCCACAGGAAGCTGTAGCAATACGTTAGCCGCAGGCAACAGTGCCATGTGAAGCAACCAAGCCGCCAGCAGGGGCACTATAAAATTATCCCAGCCTTTGCTACAGCTTGCTTCGGCCGCTGCCAGTACCAACGCCATACAGGCTGATATGCCAAGCCAAGGTACCAAACCGTACTCGGCCACCACCGGCATTTGCAATGCCGATATGCCACAAAAAGGTAAAAAACCCAATATCAAAAAACTTACCGCGGCAAAACAAGTGCTACCCAACCATGACTTTCTATCGGCGGAAATATGGAAAAAATGCCTCGCCCACACCTCGCCTGACACGGCAGCGGCGGCATCGGCAAGGGTAAGAATGGCCATGGGATACACAATAAGCCAGGGCTGCAATGGAGCAAAAGCCAGCAGGAGAATAAAATAGGCTAGCGGAAAAAGCGCAATACCCCAGCTTTTACGCGGGCCTCTGTTTAGTCCAATCCAGTTAAAATGTACGGCGCAGAGCAGCAATATCACAAAGCCAGCAACAAGAACCTGCAGCAGCCGCACATTAGTAAAAAACTCAAGTGCTACGGTGCAGGCGCCCACGCCCACAATGTGCAGTACTTTCCGGGCTATGGGCAGTGGCAGCCATTTCTTTTGAGCCAACCAATTGGATAATACTAAGGTTGACGCAATGGCCAACAGCATCAATGCAACAGCTTCAACCTTCATGCCGCGCAAATTAGGTGTAAAAAACGTGATGGACGCCATGAACCGCCCTGCGCCATTTGTGTAGGCTCTGGAACCAGAACTTCAAGAACTAATTGTGTATGGCACCAAACAGCGCCTTTTAGAAAAGCATAAGTTATGGTGGCAGAAACATGAAACTAAAGCCCATTGCCTGCCAGTTGCCAGCAACACCTTACTTTTGCGGCCAATTTTAAAAACAAGAACTATGAGCAACAGAACATTCACAATGATAAAGCCCGATGCTATGGCAGACGGCCATGCAGGTGCCATTTTAGACCAAATTATTAAAAATGGTTTTAGAGTTGTAGCCCTTAAGCAAACCCGTTTAAGCTTAGAAAAAGCAGGTGATTTTTACGCAGTACACGCTGCCCGGCCTTTTTTTGGCGAGCTTACCGCTTTTATGAGCAGCGGCACCATTATAGCCGCCATTTTAGAAAAAGAAAACGCAGTGGCAGACTTTAGAGCGCTAATAGGCGCAACCAACCCCGCAAATGCCGAGGAAGGTACCATACGGAAGCGTTTTGCCCGCAGCGTGGGCGAAAATGCTGTGCACGGCAGCGATAGCGATGAAAACGCTTTAATTGAAGGCAGCTTCTTTTTTAGTGGGCTGGAGCAATTCTAAATTGCTACCACTACCCTATTGGCTCAAACTCATCATGCCGGCTCGACGTTGTTCGAGTCGGTTTTTTTTTGGCCAATCCGGCCAATTTAGGCTTTTATAAACGTCACAGCTGATGGGAACGGATACGGCTTTTGCTACTGAGCCCATGGCAGCAAGGCACTTGTTTTACGCTAATTTTGGATGGGCTCAACGGTGTACCCTTTGGCCCTTAGCAATGCTAGCACGCCGTTGCTGCCCGGCAAATGGCCCGCACCCACGGCCACCAGTAGGGGTGCCTTTTGAGCAATGCTATCAAATTTCGCTACCCAATTTCGGTTGCGGCTATACAATAGTAAGTCTAGATATTTGGTTTCAAGACCTCCTTCGCCACTGCTCATTACGGATTCAAGGGCGGAAAGGTCTTGTTTCCTGTAAGTGGCCAGCATGGTAGCCAATATCTTCTTTTGCTCCGGCAGACTATCAATGGATTTTA
>RDXD01000311.1 GCA_004292575.1 Bacteroidota bacterium | reverse complement strand
GCCTACTGCAGGCGTGTAGTTGTACGCACCGTTGGCAAACAACACCAAAGTGCCGCCGCTCGGAAGTACATTGGCCGTTACGCCATTCACCACCAGCGCAGTATTCGCGCTGTTCAACGCTGCCGTTACCGTTTGGATATTACCTTCTGGATCAAAATCGTTCGTCAGCAGGTTACCTGTTTGGGCGACGCCCTGTGGTCCGCTGTTCGCATCGTCGTTGGCAAAGGTCGTATTACCCAAGTTCGGAATCACCGTAATCGTCAGAACAGCATTATCGGTCAGGCCCAAGGGGTCGCTGATCGTGTATTGAACAGGAACAGTGCCTGTAAACGTCGGAAGCGGATCAAACGTGTAGGTTCCGTTGCTATTCAGCGTAATCGTACCCGCAGGTACGGTCTCGCCTGAAGCGCTGGTGCCTTGTACAGACGTCGGAGTTCCCAGCGTCAGCGGGTCATCCACTTGTCCGTCGCCATCCGTATCCGCCAGCGAAGAAGTCACTGTGATCACATCACCATCGGGGTCGCTGTCATTCGGCAGCACGCTGCCGCTCACGTTCACATCCTGTTCGGTCGTGTTCGTATCGTCATTTGCTACCGGAGGCTCATTTACACCAGGAACAGATTCCGGAATAACCTCAATGGCAACCGTAGCACTTGACGTGGCAGGGCTTGTATTGTTGTCGGTAATCGTGTAGGCAAATGGCGTCGTTCCCTGGAAATTGTTTGCAGGGATGTACGTGTAAGTACCATTGCTATTCAGTGTAACGGTACCTGCGATCACTACCATATTCATATTGTTGGTACCGTAGATCGTTGTGGAAGTGCCCAACGTAAGTACATCATCCACCGAACCATCGCCATCTGTATCCGCCAGCGAAGAAGTCACCGTCTGAGTATTACCCTGCGCATCGCTGTCATTCGTCAGTACATTACCATTCGCCGTTACATTAACCGGCGTTTGGTTGATGTCGTTCTGTGCAAGGGTATTGTTGATCGGCAGTGTCGTCAGGTATAAAGTAGCCTGGTCCGTTGAAATTGGACTGCCATTATCCGATGCTGTGTATCTGATAATTTC
>RDXD01000397.1 GCA_004292575.1 Bacteroidota bacterium | reverse complement strand
TACAAGTGTATTTTGCGACGTTGTTTAGCCAGCGCGGTCTAAGTTAGCAAATTTATAATTTGTGGCGAAAGCGGGCTAACAGATGAGCCATAAAACGAGAGCAACGTGCCATTGGGATCTACGAGGTATTTACCAAAATTCCAGGAGGGCGATTGATTATTCCATCCGTTTTGGGTGGCTTGACTGAGCCAATTGTACACGGGCTGCTGTTCTTGGCCTGTTACCGGCCCCTTGGCAAAAAGCGGAAAACTTACCCCGTAGTTTAGGCTGCAAAATTCTGCAATTTGGCTGTTGCTGCCCGGTTCCTGACTGCCAAAATCGTTGGCCGGGAACCCGAGTATTTCCAAATGCTCTTTTTTTAGCCCATAAAGCTCCTCCAATTCAGCATACTGCCCGGTAAAGCCGCAGTTGCTGGCGGTATTTACAATTAAAACATACTTGCCTTTAAGGCTATCAAACGAAAACGGCTTACCGTTGTTTTTGGTGGCCTCTAGCGTGTAAAACGAAATTGGGGGTGTCATAAGTTTGGAGTTGGTGCTAGTGTCCATGCCCAGCCCAAGGCTTCGGCGAAGGGCCATATGCCAAGGGTAGCTTGCTTTTAGCAGTTTTTGAAAAATGGTCATAAACCTATTTTGTGAGCCAATATAAACGCCAAGCCCACCAAATGGTTGTAAATCTGAAAAAGCCCTGTTGTTGCCGGAAAAACATTTATTAAGAAGGGCACTTTAAAGCACCGGTAGCCCAAATAAGTACTTTTGCACCTTTTTCATAAATACAAGGTTTTCATCAGTTTTTCTTTTTTTCGTGACGCAGATGCTCAATCTGTTCAACTGTTAAACCTGTGTGCTTGCTAATTTCTTCGCTTGAAAGTCTTGTTTCTAATAGACTTTTCGCAATTTCAACTTTATTTTCCTCAACAGCCGTTTCCAAAGCACTTTTCAAATCTCGGTATTGAATTAGGCTTTGTTCGTAATTATCCCGCTCTTGTGCGGTTAAACCTGCTAACTCCGCAATTCCAAAGGCTTTTTGAAAAATCGGCTCATTGAGCATGTTGGGAATATGGTCAAAACTTTCCAAATTTTTCAAAAAATAACACCACTTATCAAACTTAGTTTCTAATTCGTGTTCTTGCAACCTAAACAAGGGCATTTGCAAAAACTTGAAATGCAATTTATCAAAAAGCAAATCTCCGTCTTGGTCTTTCAAGGCTACATCACGCCGAAATTAACGTCTTTCTTCTGCCTCATCATACTCAAAATCCAAAATTGCCACAAAGTAAATTGGTTCTAACTTAAAATTCCATTCGCCTTGTTGGGCTTGCTCTCGAATAGGGAAAGGTACCTAAAATATACTTCGGTCTTTGAAGTATTTGCCTTTTGCATTTCTACGATAAATCTTTCTCCCGAAATTGCTTTGCAATGAATATCACATATAGCCTTTCTTGTAGCCGACAAATCAGCCAAATTTTCTACATTACGAAAGTTTAGCTCTGCAATTTGGTGATGGGCGGGTAAAGTTGGTTCAAAAAATCAATGAGCAAGTCTTTATTGCCTTCCTCGCCAAAAAGTTTCTTGAAACCAAAATTTGTATATGGATTGATGTATTTTACCATTGAGATATTTCGTTTTGTTCTATTTCAGTTTAAGAATTTTCGGGCTTTTTTGAGTATTTTTCTTTCTAAAATTGATGTTACCCAAAGTATTTGCGTAGCCAGCGTATGTTGTTTTTGTAAGGTGGGTACCACAGTGGCAAATCAAACCAAGTGGACGTGGTTTGCACGCTTTTGCGCCGGGTAAAGGTTCTAAAACCCTCGTGGCCATGATATTGCCCCATGCCGCTGCTGCCTACGCCACCAAAGGGTAAGTTGGAATTGCCCAAATGCACCAGCGAATTATTAATGCATCCGCCGCCAAACTGCAACCGTTCCGTAAAGAATTTGGCGGTTTCATCCGATTGGGTATATACGTACAAGGCCAACGGGTATGGGTTTCTTTGCACCCAGGCTTCCGCTTCTTCTAGCGTGTCGTAAACAAGTATTGGCAGCAAGGGGCCAAATATTTCTTCGGTCATCACGGGGCTATCGGGGGCCATGCCTTCGAGCAGGGTGGGGGCCATATACAATTCAGATTTTATAACCTGCCCCCCAAAAATAACTTGACCCTGTGTTAAATAGCTTTCCAGCACATCCAGTCGTTGCGCATTAATGATGCGGCCATAATCGGGGCTATGCGCAGGATTGTCCCCATACTGCCGTACTAGGGCAGCTTTTATTTTTTCTACCAACTGCGTTTTTACGCTGCGGTGCACCAGTAAATAGTCGGGTGCCACACAGGTTTGCCCTGTATTTAGGGTTTTGCTCCACACAATTTTTTTTGCAGCATGCTCCAAATTGGCATCTGCCGCCACTATGCAAGGGCTTTTGCCGCCCAGTTCTAGGGTTACCGGTGTAAGCTGCTTGGCTGCCGAGGCCAATATTTTTTTGCCAACGGTGCTGCTGCCGGTAAAAAATACATGGTCTAAATGATGGCGTTCTATCAACATCTCGCCTAAAAAATGACCGGGGCCGTTCAGGACGGCTATGTATTGCTCCTCGAAGCACTCGGTAAGCATCTTGGTGAGTAGTACAGCGGTGTGGGTTGCCATTTCCGAAAGCTTTACAATGCTGGTGTTGCCCCCGGCTATGGCCGCTATCAGCGGCGAAAGTGACAACATCGCCGGGTAATTCCAGGGTGCTATTATGAGTGTTACGCCCAGTGGGTCGCTGTAGATAACTGACTTGGAGGGGAAAAATAAGAGCGGTGTAGGCACGCGCTCAGGTTGCATCCAGCTGCGGAGGTGCTTCAGCGTATGGTCAATTTCGGCGTACAGCAGCCCAACTTCTTTGCCGTAAGCTTCAAAGGCAGGGTTGCCCAAGTCTTTTGAAAGTGCCGCCAAAATATCTTGCTCGTGCCGTTGTATTGCTTTTTTTAGCGTAGCCAGCATGCCCTGCCTAAACTGTAGTGTGCGGGTAACGCCGCTGGCAAAAAATTGCTTCTGGCTAGCAAAAAGGTCGTCAATTTCGGGCTGGCTTAGGCTAAGCTGGTGGTGGGGTATGGCTACCATAAATTAATTTTTTTGTTTGGAGGTGTAGGAGTGCGCACGTTTACCCGGTTATTGGGGCATCATGCTCCGGCGCGGCAATACATGCTTTAATCTATGGTTTTTCTTGTTCTTTTTCAAGGGCATCCATGGCGGCTATCAGTGGTATTTTGTCGCGGAGGGGCAGTTTGTTTACCACCAATTTGTATGATGTTAATGTCCATTCGCGCAGCAATTTAGCGCTAATGCTGCCGTCCATGAGCACCGTATTCCACTGCTGCTTATTCATGTGGTAGCCGGGTAGCACCGAGGGGTATTGTGCCCTTAGCTCCAGCGCTACATCAGGCAAGCATTTTAGGTTCACGCTTTCAAATTGCTCCGCATCGGCCAGCGCAAACATCTTTCCACACACCTTAAATACCATTGCCGTTGGGCCAAATGGAAACTCGGCGGTGGTGTGCGGCAGTGCTGTACAAAAATCGTGAAAAGCGCCCAGTGTCATGTGTTATCCCCCTTTTTTTTGCCAACTCGTGTTTCTACCTACTTTCGCCCTTGCAAAGTACAATACTATTGGAAACATTTTTTGATGATGCATATTTTATGGGCAAAGCCTTGCAAGCAGCCCGCCGTGCATGGGACGAAGATGAAATTCCGGTGGGTGCCGTGGTGGTGCAGCAGCATCAAATTATTGGCCAAGGCTACAACCAAACCGAGCGCCTGCATGATGTGACGGCCCACGCCGAAATGATTGCCGTTACCGCAGCCTGTAATTTTCTTAATGCCAAGTACCTGCCTCAGGCCACGCTATATGTAACCTTAGAACCCTGCCTAATGTGTGCCGGTGCGCTGTATTGGTGCAAGATTGGTCGTATTGTGTATGGTGCTGCCGATGTTAAAAATGGGTACAGCAAGCATTTTTCAGCCGCTTCGGGCGCAGCCCATCCTTTTCACCCCAAAACCACTGTGGTGCAAGGTGTAGAATCTGCGGCTTGCGCAGCACTTATGTCAAGTTTTTTCAAAAAAAAGCGGTTTAAGTAAACCCTCAGCCCGCAGTTTTGGTGGTATCTGCGCTTTCAAGCAACCAGCTGTTTAATGCAGATGGCTTCCGAAATTTGGAAACATTGCACCCACTTTTCAACCTTGGCGGTGGTGTTTGGTTAATTTTATGCTTAGCCTGCCTTAGCTTGTAAGATGGCATGGGTATAGCACATAATTTTAGGGCCTCAATAAAATATTTTTTCTCAAAAATCCAATTCTCATTTATGCCGTTCACCCTTTCACCGCTGCCTTACGCCAGCAATGCCTTAGAACCTTTTTTTGACCAGGCAACCATGGAAATACACCATGGCAAACACCATCAGGCATACGTTACTAACCTCAACGCCGCCTTGGCCGGGGGGCCCGATGCCGAAACGCCCTTGGAAACGCTTCTGGGAAAAATAAGCAGCTTTCCCCCTGCGGTGCGCAACAATGGCGGTGGCCATTGGAACCACAATTTTTTCTGGCAGCAACTACAACTTAACAATGGTGCTGCACCAACTGGCGCATTGGCGGCAGCCATAGAGGCCGACCTTGGCGGATACGATAAACTTAAAGAGGAATTTAAAAAAGCAGCCACCACGCGCTTTGGTAGTGGCTGGGCATGGTTGGGTGTAAAAGAAGGCAAGTTGCTTGTATGCAGCAGCCCCAATCAAGATAATCCGCTCATGGATATTTCAGATTGCAAATGCACCCCCATTTTGGGCATTGATGTGTGGGAGCATGCTTATTATTTAAAGTACCAAAATCGCCGCCCCGATTTTGTAGATGCTTTTTGGAATGTGGTAAATTGGGATGTAGTTGCCAATCGCTACGCCGCAGCGTTATAGCACTTACCACCAATAGTTTTATTCCTAAGACGACCGTCTCATGCCATTGAGATGGTCGTCTTTTTTTTAACTACATTACCAAAAACACCCACACGCACCTGCTTGCCCACATGCAGGCGTTGGGTAAACAGTTTCAATCCACCCCCCATTTTTTAAAAAACAGAAATTGGGGTTAAAAACACGGTGTACTTCCCAGTAGTTGTCATGGCAATTTGCAAGCTTTTCTGCCTAGGCCAGATAGTGCTTTGTTCCATAGTCAGTTTAAGTTCAATTTGTTAAGCATAGTGGCGCTTAACTGCTTGCCATTCGGACGCTTAAACCAGCAAAACTGCTAAGGCTTCTTTTGCTGCCATAAAGCCCATAGCTTGGCGTATTTCATCCAGGTGGTGTAAGCATTCCATCGGGCCAATACAAAGCCAAGCTGGCCATCTAAAAAGCCTCGTTTTATTACATAAGCCCTAAAAAAAGTAAAAGCGGGGCTTACCCACAATTTCCAGCGGTGGCTGGTGCGGCCTTTTGCAAACATAGCCTGCGCCCCCAGCGTGCTGTAGCGATTGCTTTTTTGGGCATGCTGCTCCATATTAATATAGCCGTAGTGCAAAAGTCGGCCTTGCAGGGGCGTTATAGTAACCGTGCTGTTAAATTCGAGACGCTCATGCACAGCATCGCTGTTCCAAGTGGCCTCGTTTCTATTATAAAGCCGCAGCTTATGTTGTGGATTTTCTAGACCGTAGTGTACGGGTTTGCCGTAGTAATGGTGCAAAAAGTGAAAGCTGTAAACCCCTTGCATGCCGCGCTGCACCAGCTGTTGAAGTTCGGCGGCCAATTCGGGGCTTAGGCATTCATCTGCATCAAGGCTCAGAATCCAGGGGTGTGTTGCTGCATTGGCACCCACATTTTTTTGCGGCCCAAAGCTCAGCCAAGGCTGTATCAATACCTTGGCACCTGCGGCCTGGGCAATGGCTACGGTGGCATCGGTGCTTTGGCTGTCCACCACCACCACTTCGGCCACCACACCAGCTAGGCTGGCTAGGCAGCGCCCAATGCAATGTGCTTCGTTTTTGGTAATTACAACAACAGAAATCATGCTGCAAAAGTAACGGGTTGGCACTAGCACAAGCAAGGCTTGGTGTGGCCCACAAAAAATGGCTTGCAATTGCTTTACCCGCGGTTTTGGCCCTGCGTTTGGCATGCCAACCCTCGAAAAAGCGGCCACTTTTTACATTGCATGGTTAATAAAATACTCAATATTTTCTGTAGGACCTGCCTTAGTCATCTGCTTTTATCCCTGTTTTTTACCTCTGGTATTATAAAAAAACCAGTCCTACCAACCCAAACAATCTGGCTGCTTTTGAGTTAATATTGTACCATTGTTGCAAAGATTGTTTTCAAGAATATCTTTGTAATCTCTCAAAAATAAAAAAAACAAAAAAAACGACAATGAAAAGAGTAATGCTTTCCCTTACGGTTGCAGCGTTTTTAGCGCTTAGCACTTATGCCCAGTCCGCAGATAGCATCATTGCAAGATATGTAACTGCTATTGGCGGTGCAGAAAAGTGGCGCCAAGTAAAAAGCTTGAAAATTGAGGGTCAAATTGAGGTTCAGGGATTGGTAATACCCTTTGTGATGCAGGCGATGCATGGTAAGGGTGTAAGGGTAGATGCTGAGTTTCAGAGCAATAAGATTATTGATATTACCACCCCCGAAAAAGGATGGGCGCAAAACCCGATGGCCGGTAAAACCACGCTATCTCCCATTTCAGCCGACGAGTTAAAGTTGAAGCTGGACGAGCTTGACCTGCAAGACGAATTTGTAGATTATGCACAAAAAGGGTCAACAGTAGAATATTTGGGAAAGGATGAAGAGGATGGTGTTGAGTTTGAAAAAGTAAAACTCACCACTAAAAATGGCAAAGAAACTACCTACTTCTTCGACACTAAGACCAACCTTATTTATAAAGAAGAGAGTACAGTTAAAATGGAAGGGCAAGATGTAAAAGCAGTGGCTAAAAACCTGAGTTATCAGACCGTAGATTTTGGCATTAAGTATGCTTTCAAAGTAGATCAAATGGGCATGATGATGGTAACCAACAAGGTTTTCGTAAATGCTACAGTTGACCCGGCGATTTTTGTAGTCAATTAAGATTCCTATCCAAATCCTGGGCTTTTTGGTCCCATGCGTTACCCTTTTACTCCAAAGGTGGGGCACGCCATGTTATTTTTTTTCGAGAACAAATCAGCTTTTCATTTTATAAAATTATGAAGCATTTTCTAGTTGCAGGCGTGGCTGTTTGGATGGGTTACGCTTCTGCCCTCGCTCAGAGCAGTCCTATCAATTCGGCTTTTTTCCAAAGCATTACTGCCCGAAACCTGGGCCCTTCTACCATGAGTGGCCGTATTACTGCCATTGAAGGAATGCCTGTGGACGATCAGTTAACCCTGTATGTGGGTACTGCCGGCGGCGGCATTTGGAAAAGCCAAAACGGGGGTTTGAATTTTGCGCCCATATTTGATAAGTACAATCAATCTATTGGGGCCTTGGCCATAGAGCCGGGCAACGCCAAAATTGTATATGCGGGTACCGGAGAAAGCAATATGCGCAATACGGTTTCCATTGGCGATGGCATGTACAAAAGCACCGACGGCGGTAGCAATTGGCAAAAAATTGGTCTAGACAGCACCGAACACATCAGTAAAATTTGGATAGACCCGCAAGATAAAAAGCGCATTCTAGTGGCGGTGCCCGGCCCGCTGTGGAGCAGCAGTGCACACCGCGGCCTGTACCAAACTACCGACGGTGGCAAAAACTGGACCAAAGCTTTATTTGTCGATAACGAAACCGGTTGTGCAGATATAGCGGTAAACCCAGCTAACCCGCAGATTATGTTGGCTAGTTTTTGGCAGGTGCGCCGCAAGCCTTATGCCTTTGCATCTGGTGGCCCGGGCAGTGCGCTTTACCGCAGTACCGATGGTGGCAAAACATGGGCAAAGGTGTCCAATGGTTTCCCCGAGGGCCCACTCGGACGAACCGTAGTGACCATTAACCCCTCGAAGCCTGCCGAGGTGCTGGCTATTGTAGAAGCCAAAACCCCAGGTTTGTATGCCAGCAGCGACGAAGGAAACAGCTGGAAAAAGCTGGCCGCCACAAACAACATTACCGCCCGTCCATTTTATTTTAGCACGCTCGTTTT
This sequence comes from Bacteroidota bacterium, assembly GCA_004292575.1. Taxonomy (GTDB): domain Bacteria; phylum Bacteroidota; class Bacteroidia; order Chitinophagales; family Chitinophagaceae; genus Phnomibacter. The sequence goes on along the minus strand of RDXD01000397.1, from coordinate 12,263 downwards.
CGACCCCAAAGATCCCAAACGCGTTTATCGCCCCGCGTTCGATTTTCAATACTCCAATGATGGCGGTGTATCGTGGAGCAATACCATTGTGGGTGGCGTGGCCCCTCATGCCGATCATCACGCCCTATTTATACACCCTACCCAGCCCAATGTTATGTTTCTGGGAACCGATGGTGGGGTTTATGCTACGCAAAACCGTGGCGTTAGCTGGTCGTTTTTAAACAACCTGCCTGTGGGGCAGTTTTATCATGTATCCACAGATAATAAGAACCCGTACCACGTTTATGGCGGCCTACAAGACAACGGTAGCTGGTTTGCTCCCGGTAGCAAGGCCAGCGGCATTAATAGTACCGATTGGAAAAATTTGTACGGTGGCGACGGCTTTTGGGTAGTCACCAATCCTTTTGACGCCAATATTGCCTTTGCCGAATCGCAGGGCGGCGATGTGGCGCGTATTAATTTGGCTACCGGGCTTTCAAGTTCTATTCGTCCACAGCCTTCGAAAGGCGATGAAACCCACCGCTGGAACTGGAATACACCCATTGTAACCATAGCATCGAGCGTGAAAAAGCCAACGCCAGTATATAACTTGTACACCGCCAACCAGTATCTCTACCGCTCTCAAGATGAAGGTCGCAGTTGGCAGCGCATTTCCCCCGACCTTACCACTAACGATTCGGCCAAACTACCCAAGCCCGATGCTGGGGGCATTACCGGCGACAATACCAGTGCCGAAAACCACTGCACCATATTTACCCTAGCGCAGCAGCCCAAAAACGACAATGAAATATGGGTGGGTACCGATGATGGCAATCTTCAAGTAACTACGGATGGTGGCAAAACCTGGATCAATAAGTCGCCCAACATTTGGAAAGCAGGTGTGCCAAAGGGCGCGTGGATCAGTAGCATTGAATTATCAAAAATTAATGCCAAGCGCATTTTTGTAACCTTAGAAAATCATATGTATGGCGATCACGCTACCTATGCCGTGGTGAGCAACGATGGTGGCAATACCTGGAAAAAATTTGCATCCAGTGAATTTACCGGTTTTGCACATGTATTGCGGGAAGACCCTGCAAACGAAAAGCTGTTGTTTCTGGGTACCGAAATGGGCTTATTCATTAGCATAGATGCCGGAAATACTTGGATGCGGAGTAAGTATCAGGGCATTCCGTGGTATGCTTTGGTACGCGATATGGTGATAGAACCCAAAACAAACGATTTGGTAATAGCCACCCACGGCAGAGGTATTTTTATAATTGATGACCTCACTACCCTCCGCAATTTGGCCAGCGCCGATTTACAACAGGCTGAATTGGTATTTCCAACAAAGCCATTTGTTTACAATTTGCAAGGGCCTTTACCTACTGGTTCCGACAATTTGAGTGGGTGGGCCGCCTCAGGTGCCGTTGATCTGCCTACGATTAGCTATTATCTTAAAGACAAAAGTGCCGATGCTGTAAAAGTGGAAATTTTTGATGCCAATAACGTAAAAATTAAAGATTTTAACGGCACCAGTCTTAAAGGCCTGAATCAGGTTTATTGGCCGCTTAACATAAATCCACCCAAAGTGGCTGCAGGCGGTTTTACGGCAGGCTCTAATGTGTACTACTCAGGCATAGTGGCGCCAAGGGTAAAGCCGGGTACTTACAAAGCCGTGCTTAACATAAACGGTAAAAAGCTGAGCCAGCCACTCGTGGTGCTACCTAACCCTGCACTCGGCTTTTCCGATGCCAAGCTAACGCTGCTTTACAACCAAAGCATGCAAGCATATGTCCTGCACGAGCAGCTGGCGGCACTGGTAGATAGCATAAACGGGTCGATAGAAAGCCTGAAAAAGGTGGCATCTGCAACCGCAGCCCAAACCACTCAACTAGCAGCTTTGCAAGCTATGAGGCCTGAAATTTTAGAGCTTACCCGCACCACCGTTTTCTACGACGAATTTAAGTTTAGACGCAGGGTAAGCGACGTGTATATGCAACTTATGGCCTCAACCGAGCCGCTCACTCCGGGGCAGGCCAACGGCATCTTATTGCTTCAGCAAGAATTTGAAGGGTTTAGGAAGCAGTACTACAAGATATTGAAAGGGTAGTTGCAGTTGTGCTATAAACAAAAGCGGGTGACTGGGCAAAATGCTAAGTCACCCGCTTCCGTTTTACTGCGCTTTTAGCGCGCCAGAAGTTCGCAGGGTTTTAAGCCCGTATGCTTTTTAAACGCGGTGCTAAAATGCGAAATTGACGAGTAGCCCAGCAAGGCACTTACATCGGTTACGCTCAGGCTTTTATCATACAATAGGTATTTGGCGTGTTCCATGCGCTGACTTTGGTAAAAATCAAAGATGGTAGTGCCAAACATCTCTTTAAATCCTTTTTTCAAATAGCACTCATTGGTAGCCACTTTTCGGGCAAGCTCTTTAATGGTTATGGGGTCGCCAATGTGTTGAATCAACAGCTCTCGGGCTTTGGCAATGGTTTCACGGCCACGCTCATCTTCCAGAAACTTGCATTGATACACTTTATCCCTGTCTCCTTCGCCAAAAAGGCAATCTAAACTGTAAACCAGTAAAAATTGTATTTGGCTATTAAGGAAAATGTTTTCAAGCGTGTCGGTGTACTTGTGGTTGAACAGGCTTTGTAAAATAACCCGGTTTTTATTGCACAGCGGTATAAGGTGGCTCACCGTTTCGGTATGGGTAAAGCTCAGGTATCTTTCAGCTTCGCTTACAGCTACTTTGCTGCTTACAAACTGCTTAAGGTAGCCAAATGTAAATTTGAAGGAATACACGTCCACCGTATCCACTGTTTCTGTACAGTTGTTGAGTCCGGTTTTCTTACATGCGGTGCCAGATTCACAATCTTCTTCATTACAGTAAGCCTTGCCTGCTAGGCAAAACTTTAGCTCTAACGTGTTTTCGGGATGTTTTTTTTCTACGTAGCTATATTGTAGCATGCCAATGTCATCAACCTGCCAGCCCGGCTGCTTTACATAACGACGCATGTCGTATTCTACACTGTTGGGGATTTGCTTTTCTTGCCTGGCTACCAAGTGTAGTTGGTCCACCATTAAGTCGCGCTGTACACTTTCGCTAAGTATTGCTAAACTGTCGTGCATAATAGCACAAAACTAACGTGTTTTTTCCCATTAAACACAACTGTAACCATTGTATCCAAGCGCCAATAACCCTTTTCGGCAAGATTTAACGCTTTAGCGTGGTGTTATTGAAAAAGCTTGTAGTAAATAAGAACGGATACAAGGCAAGCCCAAATGGCAACGGCTAAGACGTTTGCGGTTGTGAAAGTTCTTCTAATCATTTGCTTCATGCTGGGGTGAGTTTGGTGGGTAAAGCTGGTGTGCTATTTTAATATTGCGCTGCAAAAGTAAGCAAAGGCTGCTTCTTACAGCATTATAAAATCATTAAATGAAATCGAGGGCCTGTGTTGGTGTCCCAAGTATAGCATTTGCGTCGGCTTTTAACCATTGATTTAGCAGGGTAGCATAAACATTTTTAAAGTCAACTTGGTGTATAAGGTCGCCATTTTCGAGGGTACTTAGGTTGGGCATGTCATTTAGTAGTCCCTTTCGTTTTAATCCTCCACCCACAAAAAACATGTTGTTGGCCGTACCATGGTCGGTTCCACCACTGCCATTTTGCGCTACGCGCCGTCCAAACTCGCTAAAGGTACACAGCAGCACATCGTCAAATCGGCCTTGTGCTTTTAGGTCGCTTACAAAGGCACCTACAGCACCGTTCAGTTCGGTAAAAAGCCTGTTTTGTTGATTGTCTTGGTTAGTGTGGGTGTCAAAGCTGCCTAAGCTTACATAATAAACTTTTGTGTTGATGTCGCTAAAAACCAAGCTAGCAATTGTTTTCAGGCTTTTGCCCAGCTCGGTGCTGGGGTAAGTTGCTGTTGATGTGCTGGCCTTGGACGCTTTAAAGATGTAGTCGGCATTGTTAATGGCATTGCCCAGTGTTTTATACAAATAGTTTGCGGTGGGCTCCTCCTGCTGGGCTTTGGTGGCCAGCAAGCTGCGGTACAGTTTGTTTTGGCTGCTGCTGTATAGTCTGGCAGGGTCTTGCACAGCCATCCCTTTTTGTTGGTCGCCCTTTAGCGCTAGGCTCAGCACGTCGTCAATTTCTAACGCTTGAGTAGCATGGGCGCAGGTGCCATTGCATGCCGCATCCAAGTAGCGCCCCAGCCAACCGGTGTTCCAGTATTGGTTGCTGGGGCTGGCACTGTGCCAAATGTCCATGCTTCTAAAATGGCTACGGTCGGGGTTTGGGTAGCCTACGCTGTTTAAAATGGCCATTTCGCCTTGGTCGTAGCATTGTTTAAAATGGGTAAGTGCCGGGTGTATGCCCACCTCGTCGGTTAAGGCCAATGCCTTGTCTTTTGCAATGCCAATTCGGGGTCGGCTTCGATAGTAAATATCGTTTCGCACAGGTATTATTGTATTAAGTCCATCGTTGCCACCACTCAGCTGTAAAACTACCAGCACCTTTGTGCCCGGTGGTACAGCCGCCACTTGTGGCTGCCCCAGGGCCTGTAAAAACTGTGGAATAAGCATGGTGCCGGCGGCAGCCATGGTGCCTTGTTGTAAAAATTGGCGTCGTCTTATATGCATGTGGGGTGGTTTTTTTGGCGGCTGCCAATTAACACAATTGATATTCGGGTGTACTCATCAGCCATACCATTATGCTGCTAATGTATTGCTCGCGACTCTCTTTTTGTGCAAATGCCTCCAGCGTTGCTTTTGGCGGCAGGGGGCGCATCTGCAACAGGCTTTCGCCAAGCTGCTGGTATAGATTTTCGCGATTAACGTTGGCAAATGCCGCTACTATCTCTTCCCAATTAATGGTAGCAACACCCCGTTGGCGTGCAGCTACAGCTGGCAAAATGGGGCTATCTGCAGGCTGCATACGGCCCATGTCGGCATCATCGTCGCCCTTGGTTTTTAAGTTTATAGCCTGGCCTTGTGCTAGTATCTGCGGCAGGCGCATCCTAAACATAAGCGCACTGGCATCAATCCAGTTTTGCCCACCGGGCCATCCAGCCACATTGGGCGGGTACATCAACACTTGGCCCAGCGCCCGTTGAAAAACCAGTTGGCTGGCTTCGTTGTGTAGCTTCATGGGCATTTGTCTGCGCAAGCCTACCAGCAGCTCTACAGGGCTTTTTATCCTATTTCCAATATTTGCTTTATCGTAAAACCAAGAAGCTGTAAAAATGTCTTCCAGTAGTTTTTGTATGCTGTATTGGCTTTCGAAAAAACGTTTACTTAACCATTTTATGTGGTCGGGGTTAGGCGCATCGTTTACTAAAAAACGGTAAATTTTGTTGGTAATAAACGCTGCGGTTTGCTCTTTGGCAAGCAGCACGTCAATTACATCGTCGCCATTAAAATTACCAGTTTTTCCAAGCAGGGTTTTTTGCCCGCCATCGTGTATGCCTTTTCTAAATATAAATTGGCCCGAAAGGTCGAAGCTCCAGCCTGTAAATGCACGAGCGGCCTCTTTTACATCTTTTTCGCTATAGTTTCCCCTGCCCAAGGTAAACAGCTCCATTACTTCGCGAGCAAAGTTTTCGTTGGGGCTGTTTTTACGGTTTTGTTGATTGTTCAAAAACTGCAACATAGCCGGCGATTTGCTTACCTCCCGCAGCAGGGTAGCAAAACTACCCAGTGCATTTTCTCTAATGCTGTGCAAAAGCTGCTGCTGAAAAAAGGCGTTCAGGCTGCGACAAGCAAAATGACCGTGCCAAAACAGGCTCATTTTTTCGCGCAGTTGAGCCGGGCTTTCCACCATTTCGTTTATCCAAAGCAGGTTAAGGTTGCGAATGTTTTGGCGACTTTGCTTTCGTAGCACCTCCCTCGATGCTTCCGATTCCATTTGGGCTTGGCCCCCCGGTTGTCCCAATCCATTCATCATCCCATCGGCCATACTTTGGGTTACTTGCAGTGGCATTGGTGCTTTTTCAGCACTTTGCCAAACCGCATCCCAGTATTTTTTTGCCGTAAAAGCTTTGGCCTGATTTTGCATTTGAGGGGTTGGGCCAAAACCCGACCGCCAAAACAAATGGTTTTGTAGTAGCATAATACCGTTTAAAGTTTTGTTACGACCCTTTTTCAGGTAGCTAAGTTTAAACGGTCGAAAGATAGTTTTAAAAAAAACCGTGGCCTCACTTAGGCCAGTTCGCCTTGGAAAGGTTAGTTAAGGCTTGGGTCGGTAAAATTGCTGTTTGCCATCACAAATACCGCTTCGGCAGCATCTTCGGGGCGGTTATCATTCCACTCCACCAAAAAATTGTTGCGCCCGTCGCCCGTAAAAATCTGCAGGTATTGCTGCTGGCTCAGCTCAAGGATGGTTAAAAAGAGAAATATGGCATGGATGCGGTCTTGGCAAATGTCGAAAATCTTTTCGAAGCTGGCGCTGCGTTCAGTGCGAGCAAAATCGAGCATGTAGGCGCGGCTGCTCTCCATGGTATAGTTGTAGCGAAACACCACGTGCTGCGGCTTGTTGTTGCGCTCGTGCATCCGCTTCATCACCTTATCAAAGGTTTTCATCAGCTTAAAGAGGGTCACACTCTGAATTTCCGACCCTTCGCTGGCTTCTTCACCCACCACCGTCATTTCGCGCTGCAAATTTCCCCGCTTCATCATCAGTTGACGGTCGGCTTCCATTTGGGCCATTTTTTGGCTGGCTTCTTTAAACCGCTTGTATTCGAGTATTTTATCTACCAGCTCTTGCCGCGGATCAATTTCGTTGCCAGCAGCATCCACTTCTTTGCGGGGCAGCAGCATTTTGGCCTTAATGCGCATTAGGGTGCTTATAAACAAGATGAACTCACTGCTCAGCTCAATATTAAGTCGCTCTTGGCTCTGAATAAAGTCTAAAAACTCGCGGGTTATTTTATTGATGGGAATGTTGTAAATATCTAGCTCGTCGCGTTCAATAAAAAACAGCAACAAGTCGAAAGGGCCCTCAAACTGAGCCAGTTTTATTTGGTAAGTGGCGGTCATAATGTAGTTGTCGGCCAGCGTTTGTGCGGAGCTAATGGTACAACGCTCCCCCGCTATGGGTTCAAAAGTAAGGCAATGAAAAGCCCCCTGCATGGCTAAACATGAGGGGGTAAAAAAGTTGTGGATAGTTTGGTTAAAACTTGGACGACACGCCAATACCAAAGGTGCCCAAGAACTGGGTACGGGGTCCTTTTCGTCCCGCCGGTACCACCTCGTCGTCGTAAGCCACGTTCCACTGGTAGTTGAGCACCAGCCATTTGTTTACTTTAAATATCAGGCTGTTGGTCCAAAAAACATCAATGTTTTGTGGCTGGTCCAAGTAGTTGCTATACAGGTCGAGGCGGCTGCTATACGCCACGTTTTTGAAAATGTCCTTAGCGTAGTTCGTAGAAAGAAAAGCACCCATTTGAGTATTTACCCGCCGGGCAGGATTAACGCCGTAGAGTAGGGCCAATGGTGTTTCTACACTGCCATTGGGGCGAACGCCGTTGGGGTAGCTGTAGCTAAAAGGCCCATTACTCACAATAACCCAGCGGGTGGTGAGCGGCGATAAAAACAGACTAAAATCTTTGACTGGTTTCCAATCTAATCCTGGCGAGAGCAGCAGCGTAGCCGGAGCAAAAAAGCCAGATGTTCGACGGGTGCGGGTGGGGTCGCTGTAGTCAAGCCCATCGGTAAACTGGCTACGGCCATTGAATAATATACTGGCTGCCAGCGTTTTTTTAGGGTTAATGGAAATACCGAATTTGGAATAGAGATCGATAAAGTCGCTGTTTTTTCGGCGCCCGGTACTCGAGTTGCGTTGCATACCATAGTTCATTCTTAGGGTATTGTCCCACTGCTTTCGGTCTTTGGCGTAGTTGCTGTACAAATCGGCGGCAGCGCCCACTGCCATGGCATACTGTTCGGTGGCACCCACCCAAAAGCTGCTGTTTTGCTGGTTTAGATTAATCGTAATGTTTCCTCCACTTTTCCAATCGCGTTTTTTTGAGGTGTCTGCCTCCATTTTTTTACTGGCCTTTAAGTCATCAACCACCTTGGTAATGGGCTGGGTAAAAACAGCTATCGAAAATAAATTACAAGCTAAAAAAGCAATATGTTTCGTCATTAGTTTCTATAGTTTGATTGGTATTGCACACAGCTGCGCAACGCATGGCGCAGCTTACGCCAGCATGTACAAAAATGTAATTGGGCTAAACGGGCAGAATTATTTTTTTAGCGCGTCGCGTATTTCTTTCAGCAGCACCTCCGATGGGGTGGGGCCCGGTGCTACGGCCGGTGGTGGCGGTGTTTTTAGCTTGTTGATGCCTTTAAGCATTACAAACAATACCAAGGCCACTAGTATAAACTTTATAATGGCAGCAATAAACTTGCCGTACTTTACAGCACCCCAGGTAAGCGCATCTATATTTGCTACGTTGGCCGCCTTTAAGGCAGGGTTTAGCAGTAGCGGTGTTATCACATCATCTACCAGCGATCCCACTATGGTGCCAAATGCACCACCAATAACCACGCCCACGGCTAAATCTACCACGTTGCCGGTTACGGCAAATTGCTTAAACTCTTTTAGAAACGACATAGTCTTTTAAATTTTAAAAATGTCTTGAAAACCAATTTCAGGCGAATATTAGGACTTTTGGTATAATAACAAAACAAATAAAGCAAGAAAAAGCAAGCATTTTCGCACCGATATGCAAAAATCCAACCGTTTTATGGGCCGCTGGTTACTGTTTGCGAGCCTTTGCATCATTTGGGGCAGCTCTTTTGTGCTTATGAAATTGAGTTTGTTTGATGCCTTGGGCGCGCCACTACTCTCGCCTTGGCAGGTGGGTGCCTTGCGTATTGGCACAGCGGGTTTGGTGCTGTTGCCTTACGCTTTTAGGGCATTTCGGCAGATGCAAAAGCGGCAACTGCAATGGGTGATGATAACAGGCTTGTTGGGAAGTTTTTTTCCAGCTTTTTTGTTTTGCTTGGCTGAAACTCAGCTAGACAGTGCCATAACCGGCATGTTAAATGCTTTTACCCCCATCTGCGTGTTGTTGGTGGGCGCGGTGGTTTATGCCCAGCGTATTCCACCACAGCAGGTTTTGGGCGTGGCGCTTGGCTTTTTTGGTTGTTTGGTGTTGTTTTTAGCCCAAAATGCAGGAACATACGGCAACTGGGGTGCCGGTGGCTATGTGTTATTGGCCACCGTTTGCTACGGGCTAAACGTAAACATGGTAAAGCACCATTTGGCAGATGTGCCCGCCCTCAGCATAGCCGCAGTGGCCTTTGTTTTTCTTATACCACCTGCTTTTACAATACTATGGGTCACGGGCTTTTTTAGGTTGCCACTTCTTACCAGCCCCTACGTTTTAGCCATGGGTTCGGCTGCTCTTTTGGGGGTAGCAGGCACAGCCTTGGGCTCGGTTATTTTTTATAGGCTGGTAAAAACTGCCGGCTCCGTTTTTGCGTCGCTGGTTACCTATGGCATTCCGTTTGTAGCCCTTGGTTGGGGATTGGTTTATGGCGAAGCGGTAAGCGCATTGCAAGTGCTTGGTTTGGCCGTTATTTTAGCCGGTGTGTATTTTGCCAATCGGCCCCATCGGGCATAGCCGTGTTTTACACTACCATTATTTCCTTTTCTTTAGCCACCAGGTGTTTATCAATCAGGGCTATGTAGCGGTTGGTAATGTCTTGCACATCGCTCTCGGCATCTTTGGAAGCGTCTTCGCTCAGGCCGTCTTTTTGTAGTTTTTTAATTTTTTCAATGGCATCGCGTCTAATGTTCCGCACACTTACTTTACCATGTTCGCCTTCGGCATTGGCGCGCTTTACCAGCTCGCGGCGGCGCTCTTCGGTAAGTGGGGGCATAAAAATGCGAATAATGACACCATCGTTCTGCGGCGTAACGCCAATATTGGCCTGCATTATGCTACGTTCTATGGGTGCCAACATGTTGCGCTCCCAAGGCTGTATGGTAAGGGTGCGAGCATCCATTACACTAATATTGCCCACCTGATTTATAGGCGTAGGGTTGCCGTAATAGTCTACGTACAACCCATCAAGCATTTGAGGAGTGGCCTTTCCTGCCCTTATCTTCGATATTTCCATCTCTAGGTGTAGGATGGCTTTCTTCATCAAATCCTCGGTATCAAGTTTTACTATTTCCGTTTCATCGCTCATACCAAACATTTTTTTTATGACGCTGCAAAGCTACACAAATTGCTGTAGTTTCACCTTTAGTTGACCAAGTTTTGGCCTTAAATCCTGCTAGGGAGGTGGTGATGCAGTATTTTTTAAAGACTATGCAACCGAGGTTTTGCCCAACTGGCGCATCAGTTTGGGTTGGTGGCATCCTTACTCACGTAAGAAACAAACTTTATTTTGGTCTTCGTGAGCTTGTTGGGGGCAATTTCACCATCTGCCAATACCACGCGCCGACGGGCATACACATTGGCTACGCCAAAAACGCCTAACGATCCCACCGAAACCAAACCAATGAGCAACCAGTTGCTGCCCAAACCTTGGGTAAAAAAAGCTGCAAGGGGGAAAATTAAATTTGCAAGCACTAAGCTGCCAGTTACTTGGGTGTGGTTAAAGCCTAAACGCAACAAGAGGTGGTGTATATGATTGCGGTCGGGTGTAAACGGACTTTCGCCGTGCAGCATGCGCATCGAAAACACCCTAAGCGTATCAAAAAGTGGAACAAACATGATGGCGAAGCCTACTGCTGGGGCCGCTCCTACCTTAAATACCGGTGCCGTGGGGGCATAGTTTATAAACTGTATTACCAGTACTGCATTTATTAGCCCAATGATTAGTGATCCCGTATCGCCCATGAAAATGCGGGCGGGGCGGAGATTAAAAATTAAGAAGGCAGAAAGGGCGCCCACCATGCTGGTACCAATGAGGGCGAAATGGTATTGGCCGTTGATGGCAAAAAATATGCTAAAGGCGCCGCAGCTTAAAATTCCTAGCGACCCCGCCAACCCATCAACTCCGTCAATAAGATTGAAAGCGTTAATGATAACAATGATAGTAATAAAAGTTAAACTGTATGCAGCTACCGAAGGCAATTGGTAAATGCCCAAAATGCCATCCATACTGGTGATAACAAAACCACCCTTAAAAATGAGGATACCAGCGGCCAGCATTTGGCCCAAAAACTTTTTGAGGGCGGTAATATTGAGTAGGTCGTCTTTAATGCCCACAAAAAACATCACCAGCAGTGCCGCCACCAGATATTGCAAGCTCATCCAGTTTTCGGTAAACGTAACGGTAAGTAAAAATGAAGTGATAAAGCCAGCAAAAATGCCTAGTCCACCCAGCGATGGTATTGGGGCTTTGTGTATTTTTCTGTCGTCGGGGAGATCAAACAGGCGTTTTTCTACCGATACATGTATTATAGATGGGATGGCGTAGAAGGTGATGCCAAAAGCTAACGCCAAACTCATAAGAATTTCAACCATAACGCTTTTATTGTGGGGTGTGCAAAGTGAATTTACCTGAGGAGAGTTAGATCATGCGTAAAAGGGTTGATGTGTTTTGGTAGATAAAACTAACGGCATCGAAGCAAATCACCAAGTTTGGCTATAATAATTTTTGGTTCGGGTTTATAGTGCTGGCTAATGCAATGTTTGGTTTACTTTGCGGCAAAATTACTGTTTTTTATGTCTTCGTTGCAAGAAACTGCCAGCCAAATACGACGCGATATTGTGCGGATGGTACATGGTGTACAGAGCGGACACCCGGGCGGATCGCTGGGCTGTACCGAATATTTCACGGCGCTTTACTTTAAGGTGATGCGGCACACGCCTGTGCCTTTTAGCATGGACGGGCAAGACCAGGACCTGTTTTTTTTAAGCAACGGGCATATTTCGCCGGTGTATTATGCCACGCTGGCCCACAGTGGTTACTTTAGTAAGTCTGAGCTGGCTTCATTTAGAAAATTGAATAGTCGGCTGCAAGGACACCCCACTACCCACGAGCATTTGCCGGGTGTACGCATTGCCAGCGGTAGCCTTGGCCAAGGCATGAGCGTGGCCATTGGTGCCGCGTTGGCAAAAAAACTAAACGGGGATGACAAGTTGGTGTTTAGCCTACATGGTGATGGCGAGCTGGATGAGGGCCAAAATTGGGAAGCTATTATGAGCGCGGCACACCTAAAAGTGGATAACTTAATAAGCACCATTGACTGGAATGGCCAGCAAATAGACGGACCTACGCACAAAGTGATGAACCTGGGCGACTTGCAAGAGAAGTTT
>RDXD01000310.1 GCA_004292575.1 Bacteroidota bacterium | reverse complement strand
TCACGGGTGGGCGACAAATCGCTCACTTTTTTACTGATTTATGCAACAAAGCCCATTTTTAGTATATTTTTGTTCTTTTGCCATGCGCTTTTCGCTCACTCGTTGGTCGTTTTTTGTTTGGTGCTGCGCCATGATGCTTGTAACGGCAATGGTGCAGCACCAGAGCTTTTTCTGGGATACCGTCATGCTTGCCTCGCAGCAAGCGCAATGGTTCTACGAGCATGGTGCCAAGCCGTTTCCGAGCGTCATTGATGTGGGACATCCGCCACTGTTACCAGCATATTTGGCAAGTCTCTGGCGTATGTTTGGGCAATCTCTTGAGGTGAGCCATTGGGCAATGTTGCCGTTTTTGTGGCTCATTGTTTGGGCAGTTCATCGCCTTGCCGAGCAGGTTTATCCTTACTTTGGGGTCAATTCTCCGCTTCTCATTCTCGCGCTTTCCACGCTTCTTCTTCTGCAACCGACACTTCTTGCGCAGGCAACGCTCATTTCTCCCGATATTCCGCTTTGTGCTTTTTTTCTCTGCGCTTTGTGGCATTTCTTGCAGCCTGAAGGCAAGCAGTGGCGCGGCTTCTATGCTATTTGGCTGATATTGCTTTCGTTCACGAGTTTGCGCGGCGTGATTGCCGTCGCGCTCTTTGCTGGAGCGGAAGGTGCGTGGTTGTTGCTCGAACATATGCCCTCGCCCACAACATGGAAGAGCTTCGCACGAGCATTGATGAGCTCTGCACGTGCATATTTGCCAGCACTTCTGCTGTTTGGTCTGTGGTATCGGTGGCACAGCGCAACGACGGGCAGTATTGGCTGGCACGACACCTCGTCAAGCGAGTTTTACCGCACGTTTTGGGATATTTCAGGTCTTGTGAAAAATGAAGTCGTGTTTGTGTGGCGATTGGTAGATTTTGGCGCAGGTGCGGTGTGGATTGTCTTGGGAGCGAGTATGTATCGGCTCTTCAGGCAATCTCGCCGTTGCGGCGAGTCATTTTTTGCAACCGTGTTTGAGGTTCTTCCCCAGCGTTTATGCGTGTTGGCGGCACTTTCATTCGTCGCGTGGATGCTGATTGTTGCCGTCGTGCCGAC
>RDXD01000309.1 GCA_004292575.1 Bacteroidota bacterium | reverse complement strand
TGGGCCGATAGAAGGTGCCTGAACCAATCGGAAAAGTGAAGGCATTCGTTCCGATTTTTGTTACGGCTCCAATTATATAACTGCTATTATTCGCGCCAGCCGCTGAACTTCCATTTAGAAAACGAAATGTGCCTGTTTGTGAAACAAGGCCATTTGTAAAAGTCATGGTTCCGTTTACCTCAGATATTCCTGTAGAAAATGTAATGCCATTTGTTTTGTTGATTACTACGTTGTTGAACGCATTTGTCCCATTGGTGGTAATCGTATGCCCCGAGCCGGCTCCCACAAAACTTACCGTCCCGAGATTAGCTGTGAAGGTTCCATTGTTCACCCAATTACGATTAACATCTAAGTTGAACGTGTTGGATGTTAAGCTGGCCGCAGGGATTAATGGCCTCACCAAGGGTGCTCCGGTTGCCGGTATGGAGGGGTTGATGGTCACATCTCTGGCCACGGCACCTGCGCCATTAATCAGGGGCATGTTCTGCGGGCCTGCGGCTGGAATAAGGGCATCAAGTGATGCGGTGGGCACACCTCCACACCAGTTGCTTGCTGTGAACCAATTGTTGCTTGTGCCACCCGCCCACACGGTTGTTCCTACCGGTTGCGTAATGAGTGTGAAGGCAATTTGCAAAAAGGCCTGACCACTAGTTTCCACCAGTTGAAACTCAACAGTAGAATTTGCATTTAACACGCCCGTCCACGTATTGTTGAAATTATTACCAAATACAGTACTCGCTACTTCAACACCATTTATTAACAAACGTGAATCATCATCATATGCGGGCACATCAATCCGATATACACCACAGGTAAATCCGGTTCGCCTTGCCGACAGGCTAAAATTTTCACCACCCACAACACAGCCTTGCCAAGCCGTTCCGTTGGTTGCATTAGCGTCAGAAGGCGATCCACCTGTGCCCCACCGTGTTCGTGTATCGAAGTCTAGACCGGTAGAGCCACTTCCATTCTCGGTGTACAGACCTGCGTAATTGGTGCCTACCGTGGTGGAATTGAAACCAAACACGTTCCAGGTGCCGATTCCAAAACTTGCTAAGCCTGTGGGGGGTGGGGAAGTGG
>RDXD01000317.1 GCA_004292575.1 Bacteroidota bacterium | reverse complement strand
CATTGATACCATGGCGGGCATGCCAAAATTTGCCATTATGGGGCAACCCAATGTGGGCAAAAGCAGCTTATTGAATGCCCTGGTGGGCAGCGAGCGCACCATTGTAAGCAATATTGCCGGCACCACCCGCGATACCATCCATACCCACTACAACCTGTTTCAAAAGGAATTTGTACTGATAGACACAGCGGGCATACGCCGCAAAAGTAAGGTGGAGGAAGACCTAGAGTTTTACAGCGTCATCCGCGCCATAAAAGCCATGGACGAGGCCGATGTGTGCCTGCTGCTGCTTGATGCTACCAAGGGCATTACGGCTCAGGATCTCAATATCTACAGCTTGGCCGCCAAAAAAGGCAAGGGCTTGGTGGTGATTATTAACAAATGGGATTTGGTAGAAAAACAAACCAATACAGCCCGCGATTACGAAAAAGAGCTGAAACAGCGGCTGGCACCCTTTAGCGACGTGCCCATTATTTTTGTATCGGCGCTGGAAAAATTGCGCATTTTTAAGGTCATAGAAGCCGCATTGGAAGTGTATGAAAGCCGCAGCCGGAAAATTCCAACTTCTAAGCTTAACGACATCATACTAAAGGCCGTGGAATCTTACCACCCGCCCATGACCCGCGGGCACATTATTCGCATAAAATACGTGACGCAGTTGCCTACCGTGGTGCCATCGTTTGCCTTTTTTAGCAATTTTCCCGAAGAAATAAAAACGCCCTACAAAAACTATTTGGAGAATAAGCTGCGCGAATCTTTCAATTTTAAAGGCGTACCCGTGCGCATCTTTTTTAGAAAAAGCTAACCGAAGTGTTCTCTTTCCCACGCAATGCCTCGGCTATGAGCTGCCGCAGTACGCACCTAGCTGCTTACTGCGGCCAGCAGATTTTGCTGCTGCGCCTGCAATTTGCCCCAACCGGTGCCGATACCTAAATGGGAACCATCGTTTATCAGGCGGCACCATGGACGTTCACCCAGAAGCTTCCTACCTAATGCCACCATCAACCTAGCTTAACTTTTTTTTACCCTTGGCTTTCTAAGCGGCCAAACCGGCATTACTTCAACGGCGGGCGGAGGCACCAAAGTTGGCGTGCCCACACCATTGGGCGTAGGGTTTGGCACAAACACACCCATACCATCGGCTAAATAGGCTATTTGCCCACCGGGCACCACTGCTTTTCTTTGTGCCAGCTGTTCTTGCAATGCATCTACAGTTACACCCCAATTGGGCTTTGCCTGCCAGCCATTAGGAAGCTGTAACGCCCCTTGAAACCGCCCCAACAATTCCAACCTTTTAATATCGTCGGGCGTGGGAAGCTTACCCTGTACAGGTGGCAGTGGCTCCTGTGCCACGGCATTTAAGGCCATTGCCATAAAAAAACCAATAAACCCTGTTTTCATAACCCAAAACTTTGTTTAAAAATACGGCGCTTTACCCTTGTTTCCAAGCCTTGTAGCAATTGATGAGGCTTCTGGTACTGCTATCATGACCCAAAACAGCACCCGATTGCTGCAATTCGGGCAAAATTTTTCCTGCCAACTGCTTACCCAGTTCTACGCCCCATTGGTCGAAGCTAAAAATATTCCAAATAACACCCTGCACAAATATTTTGTGTTCGTACAGAGCAATTAACTGGCCCAGTACAAATGGCGTAATCTGCTTTACCAAAATAGAATTGGTGGGCTTGTTGCCCTCAAACACTTTGTACGGCACCAATGATTCTGGCACGCCCTCGGCTCTGCAGTCGGCGGGTGTTTTGCCATTCATCAAAGCCTCGGTTTGTGCAAAAAAGTTACTCATTAGCTTATCGTGGTGGTCGCCTACGGGGTTGTGGCTTTGGCTGGCCGCAATAAAATCGGCGGGTATAAGCGGGGTGCCCTGGTGAATAAGCTGATAAAACGCATGCTGGCCATTGGTACCCGGCTCGCCCCAAATTACCGGCCCTGTATCGTAGGTTACCCGCATGCCATTTCTATCGGTGGTTTTGCCATTGCTTTCCATATTGCCCTGCTGAAAGTAAGCGGCAAAGCGGTGTAGATACTGGTCGTAAGGCAGAATAACTTCGGATTTAGCGCCAAAAAAATTGGTGTACCACACACCCAGCAGTGCCATCAGCACGGGAATATTTTGCGCCAGTGGCGTATTTTTCAGATGCAAATCGGCCGACTCGGCCCCCTTTAGCAGCGCTTCGAAACGCGTATAGCCAATGGTAAGGGCTATGCTTAGGCCAATGGCGCTCCATAAGCTGTATCGCCCCCCTACCCAATCCCAAAATTCAAACATATTCTTTGCATCAATGCCAAAGGCAGTTACTGCTTTTTCGTTGGTACTTAGTGCGGCAAAATGCTTGGCCACATGGGCCTCATTACCCGCTTTCTCCACAAACCATTGCCGCGCAGTGTGGGCATTGGTCATGGTTTCCTGTGTGGTAAAGGTTTTGCTGGCTATTAAGAAAAGCGTGGTTTCGGGATCTACTTTTTTTAAGGTCTCCGCAATGTGCGTACCATCAATATTGCTTACAAAGTAGGGGGTTATGCCCATGGTCCAGTACGGCCTTAGCGCCTCGGTTACCATTACGGGACCTAAATCGCTACCGCCAATACCTATGTTTACTACAGTATTAATGGGCTTACCGCTGTATCCCAGCCAGGTTCCGCTATGGATGGCTTCGCAAAAAGCTTTCATCTGTGCCTGCACACGGCGCACCGCCGCTAAAACATTTACACCATCAAGCAGCAGTTCGTCATCGGTAAAATTGCGCAGGGCGGTATGCAATACGGCGCGCTGCTCGGTTTGGTTTATCTTTTCGCCACGCAGCATGGCTGCTATGGCATCGGGCACACCGCATTCGTTTGCCAATTGGCATAGCAGCTCCATCGTAGTCTCGGTAATTCGGTTTTTGGAGTAATCAAACACCAAATCGGGCATGCAGAGGCTAAATTGCTTGAACCGTTCAGGGTTCTGTGCAAACAAGGTTTTGATGGATGTGTTTTCTATGCTTGGTACGTGCTGCTGCAATGCTTGCCATGCAGCCGTAGCGGTAGGATTAATGGTAGGAAACATGATATTGGGTTGATAATGAGCCAACTGGGCCATACTTTACGCACCTCGGTGGGCGGCCTGCCGACGCCTTGTTGGGTAAAACTAGCCGCGGCAAGGTATAGAGATTATTACACCCGCCGCACAAAAAAAAGTCATAAAAAAAGCCCGGTTGGTTCAAGGGGTATATTGCTGACACCACAGCGGGTTTTGTAGCCGACCAAATACGGTCCACCAAAATAGTATTAAATTCGACAGATTGCCCTCCGCCGTGGCTGATGGCACACCAACCAGGCATTTATGAATCGCTGCCGTCCAAAACGCTATTCCACAAACGCTTGTCTGTTACATGCTTTTCTGCGACACGGCCATGCTTATCCGAAATTGGCTGGTGTGGTGTTAGCGAGCGCATTGGTGAACGCCCAATGCAGGTGAGGTGGCGCCTTAGTTTAACGAAGGGGCGTACCAAGAACCAAGGCTGAGTATTTTCAATACCATAATTATCTTTTTAAAAAACTTTTATCACCTATTTTCTTTTGAAAACTGCGCCGTGGTTCGTGGCACACGAACCATTCTTTCCCTCAATGCCCATAAAACACACTAAAAATGTTTTCCAAGAAACCAAACTCATCAACACCGGTTTCATAGAACTTGGCTGAAGAGTACGGGTAGCTAAGATAGTCCGTCGCTAATTGCCACCTGCCACTTATCGGGTTGTTATGAATGTACTCAAGCTTTTGCCGTGCCACCTTAAAAGTATAAACTTCAACACCAAGTGAATCCCTTTGCCATATTTCGTGTTTTTTGTTTGCTGCATTAACTTCGTACAAATACGAATGGCCTTCTTCTTTCAGTTTTTTCAAAAACTCATGGCCAGTGTATTTCAGTAAACTCCCTTTGGGCGTTTCTTTTCCATTCAGTTTGTTTTGCTGCCATAACAAATGAATATGGTTGGGCATAATCACAAATCCATAAACCGAAATAAGCTCTTCGCTTGAAAGCTTCTTTAGGTAATCCAAAATAAGTTGTTTGTTAGCATCACTGCCTAGCAAGTGCAGCCATTTATGAATCGTTGCTGTCCAAAAATATATTTCACCAATGCTTGTATGCGACTTTCTTTGATACGATAATTCCATACTGCAACTTATGACTTTATCAGACATTGGAAATTGGTTCGTGTGCCACCATAGTCGTTAAGCTAAGGAAGGTGATTGAAGTTAAGCGTTTGGTAATGCGTTTGTTTTTCGTGGGGCGATTGGCACAGGCAATCGGCAATGGTG
>RDXD01000316.1 GCA_004292575.1 Bacteroidota bacterium | reverse complement strand
AACGGCCCCCATCCGAATTTTTTTAACGGCCACTTTCTAAGGCCCCCTGACGCGGAGTTATGCAGCCTGATTGACCAGTTTTTTGCTTTGTTTGTGTGTAAGTTTTTAGTATTGTTTGGTAGTGGTAAAAATCAAAACATCAGAACATCAACACATCAAAAAATCCCTCCGGTTTTGCTTTTTTTTTCGTGAAATTGCCGTTGTGTTAGGTATTGGCCAAAATCAAAACATCAGAACATCAACACATCAAAAAATCTCACATCAGACATCTTCTTTCTACCTTCCACAAATGCCTTTAAAATCGCAGTAGGCGCACACGCGCAGGTCGGTGGTTTGGTCAAACGGGGCTTCGCCGTCGAACAACTCCTCTAGGGTTTGGCGCAAATGCTGTTCTACCTGTGGCAGCAGAGCGCCCATGTGGCTGCTGCTTACCGGTTCTTCGGTAGCGCCTTTTATTACCAGCCGGTACGATTTATCGTGGTGGCCTCTGGTATGGCGCAGGGCAGCCAAAGCCGGCTCAAATTTGGCCCGCTGCGGGTAGGTTTGGGCAAACATCCAGCTGTAAAGCAGGGTTTGCAAGGCCGCTTTGTTGGCGTGTTTGCCGTTGCGCTCAAACAGGGCTTCTACCGATTTAAATTCGGGTCTATCGCCGCCGGTTTTGTAGTCGTACATCCTAAAAACGCCGTCCTTTTCGTCCACGCGGTCTATTTTGCCACTTAGCACCAACGTTGCGGTTCTTTGGCCAAGTGCAATGCCGAAGTTTTGGCTAAATTTTACCTCTAAACTGTGTAGTGTAAAAGGGGCATACAGTGCATCGGCATCCAAAAACGCGTGGGCATATTGCTGTGCCACCCGGTGGGCCACCAGCAGGTTGCCAGTCATCTCAAAA
Source organism: Bacteroidota bacterium (assembly GCA_004292575.1). Classification (GTDB taxonomy): domain Bacteria; phylum Bacteroidota; class Bacteroidia; order Chitinophagales; family Chitinophagaceae; genus Phnomibacter. The sequence continues at coordinate 3,438 of RDXD01000316.1, read as the reverse complement.
TCGGCACCAGCATCGGCATTTCGCCAGGCCTCGTTTATGGCAGCTTTGGTTTCTGTTTCAACCAGCGTGTGCAGCGTGGCCACATCTTCCTTGGTAACCATGGTGCTGCGCTGCTCACCCAGCAGCCGCATGTACAAGCGCTCCATAAGGCGGTGTACTATGTTGCCAAATGCTGCCGCATCAATGGTATCGGTGGTGGTATCGGGTGCTTTTAGGTTGGCCACATACTTATAAAAAAATTGCAGGCGGCAGGCCAGCCAAGTGTTAATGGCAGTTGGCGATAGGGCCATGGGCTTTTCGGCCTTGTAATAAACTGCCAGTTTTTGGGCAATGGCTGCCGACCGGGGTATGGAAATGGGTGGACGGCTTTGGGGCAGCAGTGGCAGCGTAGGCTGCACGGTTACAAACGGTATGCTGGTTTCAAAGTGTAGTTGCTGGGCATAGCGGCTTAGCTCGCCAGTACTGCTATCGCTTACCAAGCCATTGTAAACTAACGTCATGTTTGTGGTGCGGTGCAGCAGGCGGTAAAACACATAGGCAAAAATGCTATCCTGATGCTCAAGCACGGGCAGGCCAAAGGCCCGGCGCAGGTTATCGGGCAAAAACGTGTTGGGGGCCGATACCCTTGGCAAACTGCCTTCGCCGGCGCCCAGCACCAGCAAGTGTTCAAAATCGAGGCCACGGCTTTCCAGCAAACCCATTATTTGAATGCCTTGCAGCGGTTCACCCTCAAAAGGCACCGTAATACCCGCCAACTGCTGCCTAAACAGCCGGCTTACAAACGCCAGGGTGGGCTGGGGCTTTAGCGCGGCAAAAAGCGGCTCGGCTTGCAGCACATTGCTCCAGCAGGCAGCCACCAGCCCCTGTAGCACTGCATCTTCGGCCACCGTTTGCAGCTTACTAATGCCTTCCAGCAATTGTCGCAAGCGGCCAAACAAATCGGCCACACTAAGCAGTGGCGCAAACAGGGCCGCCGATAGACTGTCGGCCAATTGGAGGTCGGCCAAAGGCACCCGAATCACCATTTTGCGCAGCAGCCCGCCTTCCAGCTTTTCTTTTTGCGCAGCTGTCCAATCGCAAAACGGGTGGTTCAACCATGCCTGTGCAAAGCTGTGGTGAACCGTGCGGCGGCCATGGGCTTCAAAATCGGTATGCACCCCAAAAAACAACTCCACAAATGCATACACCACCGACTGTTTTAGTGGATAGCCCATGGTTACATTTACCGTTGCCGTATGGTCTGGTAGCGATTGCAAGGCGGGCAACAACAGGTTTTCATCGGCCAGCAAAATGCCGGCGCTAAGACCCGGCAACTGTGGTGGCAGTTTTTCCAACCATTGGCTTATGCATTTGGCCTGCGCCACCTTGCCCTGCACCGCCACCACGTGTATGGGGCTGGTGCGGGTGCCAATGGCATTAAGCAGTGGCAGGGCGTTTTGCAGGTGCAGCCGCTCAAAATTGCGGCGCAAAAAAAGCCCCGCTTCCTGCTGCGGTTGCTGCACATAGTACGCATCGGCATCAAACCAAAGGCTACAATACCCCGTGCTTTGCCAGCGCAGCAGCAAAACTTCTTCGGCCCGGTTAAAGGCATTAAAGCCCACAAAAGCCACGTGGTCCCACCCGGCTAAAAAATGCGGCTTTGTGGGCGTGTTGCCACCCAGCTGCCGGTAGGCCATGCCCAAGGTGGTGCATTGCTGCGCTTCCAAATTTTTATGAAAGGCAATGTAAATGTCCGGCAGCCGCTGCCAAAGCAGCAGAAAGCGCGCCTGGGCACTGCTTTTGTGCAAAGTGCCCGCCCAAAAGGTGCGCAAAAAAGCTTTTTGCTCATCGGTGAGGTAGTCAAACAGTTTGTCTATGGCTTCAATGCTAAGTAGGGTATGGCATACCTGTGGCACGTTGGTCATGTAGTTGTCCAACTCCGCAAAGTCTTTCAGCAAGGTTTCGGCTATGCCATAAAATTTATCAAAAGCAATAATGTTTTCCGGCTTGTCGCCCTGGGCCACGCTTACGGCCACAAAGGCATCGTACAGCGCAAAGCACTGCACCAGTGGGTTGGCAATGGGCCGTGCAGCCGATAGGGTTACCAAGGCTTCAATGGTAAGCAGCTCGGGCAAAATGGCCGGTGGCTGGGCAATTTGCTGTAGATAATGCGAAAAGTAAGCCGCCTGCCGCCGGTTGGGAAATACCACCGCCAGCCGGTGCATTTGCCCCTGGTGGCGCTGGTACAACTGCTGTGCCACGGTATGTAGAAATGGGGCGGTGGTTTGGGTAGCTAATTTACTCATGCAGGTTCGCTTTTTTTATTAACCGGTGTTCAAAGTAATTTGGGGTGTTGTACGTAAGCAAACTTAACACTCTCTTATTCATCAACTTAACGAAAATTTTGCAGAACCATGACCGCTTTGGCTAAAGATTTGTTTCCTTAATAAGAAACATTTATTTTTGCTAAAATTTGCAGCCAATGGATGCATATAAATTTCGGGTTGAGTTTTTAGAAGAGGCAAAGCAATTTTTGGATGGAGTTGATGAAAAAGCAAGGAATAAAATTCTATACAACATCTGGAAAGCGCGAAGCACAAATGACAAAGAACTTTTTAAGAAACTTCAAGACGAGATTTGGGAGTTTAGAACAAAATTCAATAAAACTTATTACCGCCTTTTTGCATTTTGGGATAAAACAAATAAAGATGATACAATTGTAATCTCAACCCATGGGCTCATTAAGAAAACTGACAAAATCCCAAAAACCGAAATTGAAAAAGCTGAAAAGGTTAGAATAAAGTACTTTAACGATAAAAATATTAAGAAATGAAAACCTATAGTTTAGAGGATTTGACAGATCAATACATTGGGAAAAAAGGAACCAAAAAGCGGGATGAATTTGAAAATGAACTTCGCCTTGACTTGTTGGGGCAAGCAATCAAACTGGCGAGACAAGAACGTCACTTGACTCAGGAGGAATTAGGCGAACTCGTTGGCGTTAAGAAAGCTCAGATATCTAAAATTGAGAACAGCACAACTGACGCAAGGCTTACGACCGTCCTAAAAGTATTTGAAGCATTAGGAGCAAGGGTTAATTTCAACGTGGAACTAAACAACCGGAAGATTGCATATTGACAAAATGCCGAACCCAAAAAATGGGTGTTGCTACAAGTGTGGCTATAGTGTTGTAATTATCGGCTGACCCCGTACGTACGGGGTCAGTAGCGGTTCCGGCGAACGAAATTCCTTTGGTTTTTTTGGTGTTATCTTGTACTTTTATTTCTATATCGGGCATCGGTTGCGGGCAGGACGAGCAATGAATTCCACACCTGTAGCAATACATGTTTCGTTGTGTGCAGTGTAATCAGTGGCTGGTTTAGCCCACGGGTAGCACCAACGCCTGGTGGCCATACACCACATAGCCCGCCACATGCGCAAAGCCCATGGCGCGGAACA
>RDXD01000315.1 GCA_004292575.1 Bacteroidota bacterium | reverse complement strand
AGGTAAGATGGTTCTTGGCACCCCCGTGGCTTTATACAAAAAGTTCAGCTTTTGAGATTCTACAATCTCGGCTATTTGATGCCTAAGTATCATATTAATATCTTTGCTTGCTAAACTAAGATGTTATTGCTTACTAAACAAAAAAACTTTGAAAAGGAAGGGCCGAATTATGTTGTGTGATTTTCTTATCGGCCTGGAAGTTAGCATGGACGGTAGTAGCAACGCATCATTTTTATTCCCTTGTAGGTCACTTCAATGCCCTCTTCCAATTGATACATCACCGTAAGGGCATTACCGGGAGGGATGCCATGCTTTTCGCTATAGGTATAGTGTACGGCAAAACCAGGCGGCCTGCCGCTTTGGGCAGCGACAAACATGCCAACAATAAGCGTACATTCGAGCAGGCAGCATTTCACCGTGGAAAAATAAGGGGCAAATTGGGTTGTGGCGTTTTATATAAAGCGCGGCGCTTTGGTACAATGGGAACAAGTAGAGGCGCGTGGAAACACCCGCCCATATTGACCCATGCTATTAGTTTGTAAATTAATTATTCAGTAATGCAACGTATGCCAAACGGTTTGTGACCGAATTTCATAGCACAAGAACAGCAACCAATTAAAGCAAAAAGTCAGCCATGTTTTTAGGGGTAATTATTGAAAAACTATGATTGGGATAGGTATTAGAAAAGGTTTTGCTCAACCTTGCTTTTGCCTTTTCGTTCCATTTTATTTCAAACGCATGTAAGGTGCCGTTCTTTTCCACCACCACATCAATTTCTTGCTGATCGGCCGTTCGCCAAAAATAAAACCTACCAAAGCTGCCTTCGTAGCTGTTTTTTTTCCAAAGTTCGCTTACCATATAGTTTTCAAACAGCGCCCCAATATCCTGCCTTATTTCAGCCATTCTATAGTCACCAATTAGCGCATTACGCAAACCGTTATCAATAAAGTATATTTTTTTTCCTTTCCGCAATTCCTTGCGTTGGTTGGTGCTGTATGAGGTCAGTTTGAAAATAATAAAGGTTTGTTCGAGAATTTGAATATAATGCTCAACGGTATCATTCTTTAATCCAATGCGGTTCCCCAATTCATTATAACTTACCTCGTGCCCAACCTGGTAGGCCAGCGCTTTTAGCAAATCAATGATTTTTTCCGGTTTTTTTAAGCCGCTCCATAGCAATATGTCTTTGTACAAATAACGGTCCACCAATGTGCGGAGTCTTTTTTCTAATTGGTCGTTGGCCGTAACGATTTCGGGGTAGCTGCCAAAAACCAGCCGGTGATGCAGTTGTCTATTTTCTTCCAGCAAATTAGAGTTTTTTACCAGTTCGGCAAATGAGAAGGGAAACAGGTAGTGCTCCCACTTGCGGCCGGTAAGCGGTTCGTTGGTGGTATTGCGCAAATCAAAAGCCGATGAACCGGTAGCAATAACCTGAACCGCGGGCATATAATCTACCATTAGTTTTAGAACGCTCCCAATATGAGGTATTTTTTGTGCCTCATCTATAATTACCACCTTATAGTTACCCATTAACTGTTGAAGCCTTGTATGGGTAATGTTTTCAAAAAGTGGCGGCACATCTGCATTTTCAGCATCCAGCCACAAGGTTGAACGTGCTGTATCCCCAAAAACCTGTTTTAGCAAAGTACTCTTGCCTACCTGCCGTGCACCCAACAAAATAATGGCCTTTTGTTGGTTACAATCTGCTAAAAGCACAGGCGCTAATATTCTTAAAACTGGTGTTTTTTCCATTGTAACGGTAAATTTAACGTTAAATATTCCATTTCGTTGGAAAATTATCGCCATTTAGGATTTGCATTGCCGCTAAGTATTACCACATGCGCCCCAATAAAAGAAAACAATACAAGAATGCAAAGGCTCTATAACTTGCCGTAAAAAGGTATGGGTTTGGGAAAGCCGCTGTTTTGCAGGCTTGTAGAAGATTCGTGCGGCGATTTGGAGGTTTCGTGTAGCTGGTAATAAACTGTATGGTTCCTTTTGTTTTCTTACGCCCATGAATCGTGTGATTTATGTTATTTGTGCAATACTTTTTACCCAGTGGGTACAATCTCAGCCGCTCGTGCCTAAAGGAGGTCTTGTGTTAAGTTTACCTTTTTCGGGTAATACTAATGATGTTAGTGGAAACAATAACCATGGGCAATTAGGAAACAGCCCTACACTTACAGAGGACAGGTTTGGCAATACGCAAAGCGCCTATTTATTTGGTGGCTTTAGCGATCAGGATTGGATACGTGTTCCCAACCACAGCAGCATGCGCCTTACCAACGCCATGAGCATGTCGTTTTGGTTTAAGCAGTGTTCATTTGCCGGTATGGATGGATGGGGCGGCTTATCGCCCAACGGGTATCATATTATTTGGAGCAAAGCAGGCGACGGCATAAGTGCCAGCCCGGGTTTGTGGAGCGGTACCAGTACCAATCCACAAAACCAAATGGCCATTAATTTCAACAACACCAATGGCTACCCAAGTGGCACTACGCTCAATTTTACTGGCGATACTACGCTGCCGTGCTTTGAACCCTGCGATTGGGCGCATGCCGTAATGGTGGCAGAAGGCACCTCATGGAGAGTGTACATCAATGGCAAGCTGCGTAAGCAAATGACCATTAGGCAGGTAGATTTTACCCAAGCTAATACTCGCCCGCTCATGATTGGCCGCATGGATGGGGGCGGAAGGGTTTGGTACCCGTTTAATGGGGTAATTGACGATGTAAATTTTTACAATCTAGCCTTGGGACAGCCCCAGGTAGATAGCCTATTTGGCAACTTTAGGCCCGCTAATGCCGGTAAGTACGACATACAAGCGCCAGCAACGGCTGTGCAGCCGATGAGCTGTGATAAGCTAGGCAGTATTGAAATAAAGCCGCCAGCATTGGGTGATCCGTTTCAATTTTCGTTTGATGGAGGACAAAACTGGACTGCCACCGCAAAGAAAAATGGATTGACTGCGGGTACTTACAAAATAGCCATGCGCACCGCTTGTGCCCAATGGGATAGCACCGTTACCGTAAAAGATGAAACCGCGTGTTGCAAACCTGCCATGCTTTTTGTGTCGCCGGCGGCTGGCCAAGCGGTGAGCACCATTTGGCAAATGGACACTTTGGGCCTGGTGCGACAACGACTGTTCAACGACGCGTATCACCGCCAAAGTTTGCACATCAACAAGCAGGGAACACTGTTGGCGTACACAAAACGTAAAAACCCCAACAACACGGGCGGGGGCGATAGCCTATGGATTTGCACCAGTAACACCGATGGTAGCAATGAGCAGCACATTTACCTGCTTCCAGAGTATGCCAATCAGGAAATCAGGTTTTTAAGGTTTAACCAAGCCGGCACCAAATTGCTTTTTCACAAATACCTCGACGGCTGGCCTTCGCAAATAAGAGATGGTGATTTGTATGTAATAGATTTGGCTTCCCGCGCCGTTACACAGCTCACCAACACACCCAATTTTGCCAAATACGCTGCCGAGTGGAGCCCCGACGATTCAAAAATTAGTTTTACCTATCTGCAATCGGGGTGGTCGGCTTTTCCCATACCAGGCCGAATAATGAATGCCGACGGAAGCAACATCACGGTATTTGACCCAATGCGTGGCGGCAATTATGGCAATACGTTGGCTGCAGGGTTTTTGTGGAGACCTGCTGGAGATGGGTTTGTTTTTAGCCACCATCCATCTTTGGGAGCTAGCAGTACGTTGTACACCTCTAATGTTGATGGAACAGGGGTCCGGTCGCTCAATTTCACGAGCCGAAATGGCTTTGATTACAGCTTTACCCCCGATGGAGAGCGCTTGGCCATTGGCGATAATAACAGGTTGGTGATTCAAACATTGGCAGGCCAGCAGCAGCGTATCATTAGTGCTGCTACAAACAGCAGCTTCAGAGACGTAAATTTTGCGTGGGTTAAGGAAGCGCCCAAAAACGGCACCATCAACCAAACCATTTGCGAAGGACAAAGCTTTTTGGGCCGTACCACAAGTGGCACCTACCGCGATACCCTGAAAGCTGCGAATGGCTGCGATAGCGTGAGAACCCTAAACCTGACCGTGCTGCTCCGCACAACAGTCACCCTGAGCGAGAGCATTTGCGAAGGGCAAAGCTTTTTAGGCAGAACCGCAAGCGGCACCTACCGCGATACGTTGAAAGCTGCGAATGGCTGCGACAGTATCCGGATATTGACCCTCACGGTATTACCCCGCAAAACAAGCACCATCAGCGAAAGCATTTGCGAAGGGCAAAGCTTTTTTGGTAGAACCGCCAGTGGCACCTACCGCGACACCTTAAAAGCCGCCAACAGTTGCGACAGTATTAGGATAT
>RDXD01000314.1 GCA_004292575.1 Bacteroidota bacterium | reverse complement strand
GGAGGCGAGTCAATAATTACCATATCGAAATTGGCTTTCAGGTATTCGAACAACTCTGAAATACGATTGCTCAAAATCAGCTCAGCGGGATTCGGTGGTATCGGTCCGCACGGCACCACATACAGATTCTGCTTATTTTCTACTTCATAAATGATATCAGCAGGCTTCAACTTACTATCTACCACCAAATTAGAAATGCCTTGTACACCTTTGGTCATGTGTATGTACTTCGAAATTTTTGGCTTTCTAAGGTCAAACTCCAGTACAACTACCTTTTTGTTGGTAAGTGCAATACTGGCTGCCATATTTAAGGTTATGAAACTCTTTCCTTCACCGGCAATGTGCGACGTCACCAAAATGGTTTTTACGCCATCTTCAACTTGATAGTACTGTAGATTTGTTCTTATTAATCTAAACTGCTCCGAAATTGAAGAGCGACTTTTGGGCGTAATAACAATGCTTTCCTCAAGATTGTCCACGTAACCTACCTCACCAATTATAGGTACCGATGTACGCGACTCAATTTCCTTCTTTTCAGAAATCTTTTGATTCAATACTTCGGTTAGTACTAGTATTAGAATAGGAATAATAAGTGCCAATACGATGGCCATTATATACACTGGAAATGTGGATGCTCCAACCATGCCAGTCATACGGGCGGGGTCTAAAATGCGCGCATTACTTCGGCTAGATGCCAACGTTAACTCGGCTTCTTCGCGTTTTTCCAATAGCATGGTGTAAATTTGGTCAATTACCCTTGCTTCGCGTTCCAAATCAATCAGCTCCTTTTCTTGGGCTGGTAACTGCGACAATCGCGAGTCGAAGCCGGAAAGTTTAGCCTTGCTGTCGCGGGTTCTAATGTCAACAGAACCACGAATAGTAGAAATATTTTCGATGATGGCTCGACGGCTATTTTTTATGAGGTCGTTATACCGCACTACAGCAGGGTCATTGGCCAACCCTTGTTGTAATGCTTGCTTGCGCTGTAGTATATAATTGTTGTGCTGGGAAATGAGAGCGCCGATGGTAGGCTCTGTAAACCCGTAGGTAGATGGTACAGTTTCGTATTCGTTGCTGCTGTTAATGTACCGCTCAAGCTCTTTCAAAATCTCAAGTTGGGTTTCCTGTTCGGCAATGGTTTTGTCCAACTCTTTTGTGCTGGTTAACAACCCAATACTTTCTGCACTAGCATCAAAGTATTTATTGGCAATTTTGAACTGAATAACCCTGCTTTGTGCCGATTTCAGAGATGTATCTAACGTTTGTAATTTGGTGTTAATGAAATCAAGCGACTTTTTTGCCGCTAAATTTCGTTCGTCTAGGCCAGCATTTACATACTCTTCGGTTAGTGCTTTTAACAAATCAACCCCACGCTCGGCAGATTCATCCGTATATGTAATCATTAAAACTCCACTAGCCTGTTGTGTGGGCTTGGTTGTAAATTTCCCCATTAAACTATTAACCGCTGAGTTAATGGGAAGAACCCGTATAAAGTATTCACTTTCAGCCACCAATTTGACTTTTTCGTTGCGTTCAAATACAAACTTAGTGTCGTTTAGAAGCACGGTATCACCGTATCGGTAACCTTTAGTGTCTGTTGATTTTAGGTAAAAGCTATCGCTCTTCACTGTAATGCCAACCTGCTTGGCAAAGCCAGGATTCGATATCTGCTTGTGATACGTAACCCGAAGCGGCGAAAGTGTGCCGTATAAGCGGGTCGTTTTAACTCGCCCCTTTTCAAAAACGTCAATATACACACCTGTGCGCTCCACCACTTTTGTTGTCATGGAAAAAGAGCGTAGAATATCCATCTCATTTTCCAGACTATTATCGGAGTTATTCACACCTAAATCTTTCAAAATGTTGTTACTGGCATCATTGCTGATACGGGCATCCCTAATAAGCAGCCATGCAGCTACATTATAGGTCGGATTGCGATAGCGCGTATAAACCCGCGCTGCCACTAAACCTAAAGCCAACGCTATAAAGAACCAAGGTAACACCGAAAGACCTTTGGTCAATATTCGTCTAAAATCAAGACCCGAAGAAGTTGTCTGAAATGTAACTAAATCACTTTTATTCACAAGTAGGTATTTTATAGAAATTAAAATCGCGTAAAATCCATGTGTACGGGTACTACCGTAACAATGTTACAAGCCCAACCAAAAGGCCAACTAAACCTAAGCCCATACTAATCAATGGAAGAGCCTGATTGCGCTGCGTTATCCTCATTTTCTCGCTTTGGGTGGGTACATATACCATATCGTGATTGCGCAGGTAGAAATAGGGTGAGGTGAACATACTGCTATCTGTAAGATTGATATTACCTATCTCACGTTTTCCATTGACGTCTCGATATACAACTACCTTTTCCATAATAGCAAAATCGGTAACATTTCCTGAGTTAGAAAGCGCCTCAAAAATGGATACTTTCGCCTCCTCATATTTTTGTGTATTTGGATTTCTCACCTCGCCAAGGACCGTAATCTTCTTGCTAAGGTTTCCAAGATAAACAATCGGATCGACCAAATATTTTGCAGCTTCCGCTGTCAAGAGAAGTTTCAGCTCAGATCGCGTTTTGCCAGCCACTTTCAACTTTCCGATTAAAGGCAACTCAATCAAGCCATCTTTATCGACCTCTATGCCGGAGGAACCAGAAACTTTGCCCATGCTGGTAGGACTTTCGGCTTTTGACACCCCATAGTTGTTTAGTGCAGCTGTTACCTCAACACTTCTGCCAGCAAAGGTTATCTCTAGCCTGTCCCCCGGTTCAATATTAGCCTCTTGAATGGCCAAATTTGGAAGAGCGGTATAGGAACTATCAAGATAGCTTCGGAACATATCAGTAGGCTTCAGGTTTGAGCATCCAGTCAGAGACGCAGCAACTAAAATGCTGGCAATCAGAGTTTTAGTAAACACAGCTGAAATGCGGTTAGTACAAAACGCCTTCTTATTGGCCATATGAGAAATAGTTAAAAGTGCCCGCAAATATATTCGAAAAAGCTAACGGGCAAAATGTTTTACTATTTGCAACGGACCCTCAACTAAGTCATGCGCTACTGCTTGGCCGTTTTAAGCGCATCAATTTGAGCATTTAGCACAGAAACCGACTCTGACAAGTACACGTCCTTCTGTAACCGCTTTAACCACTCTTTGTATCGAGTTGCTTTCATGGTGTCCATGACGGCTATGCGGTCTTCATCCGCCTTCATGTACGCCATTTTAAGCGGCTGGTCTAAGGCCTGCAATTTGTTATTTTGCTCAATGGTTTGCCTCACTTTTTGTTGTTGTGCTTTTGGGCACAACTCTATATGCGGCTTTTGCCACTTGGTCCCAAGGCAATGCATTTTCATAACTGCGCTCTTTGTTGTCCATAAACTCCCAGTTGTCGGGCATCACAATGTCGGGTTTTACACCTTCCAGTTGGGTGCTACCACCATTTATGCGATAGAACTTTTGAAGAGTAACCTTCAGGGTCCCCAGCTCAGAAGTGGGCATAAAGTAACCGGCATCCCGGTCTAACCCAATGTTGCGCTGTACAGTACCCTTGCCAAAGCTTTGGGAGCCGATTACAGTACCACGGCCATAATCTTGAATGGCCGCTGCAAAAATTTCTGACGCGGAAGCGCTGTATTCGTTAATCATCACAGCAAAGGGACCATTATATAGTACACTCTTATCGCGGTCGTTCGAAACTGTTACCGCGCCATCGCGGTCCTTAACCTGCACAACTGGGCCGTCTTCTATAAAGAAACCCACCATTTTTATGACTTCTGAAAGGCTGCCGCCACCATTAAAACGAAGGTCAAGCACTATGCCGTCCACGTTTTCTGCCTTTAACTTTCTGATTTCTTTCTCTACGTCGCGGGCGCAGTAAGCGCCATTTGGATCGTCAAAGTCAGCATAAAAATCCTGCAGGTGGATAAACCCAATTTTTTTGTTGTCCTTTTCAATGATAGCGCTACGGGCATATGCTTCTTCTTGCACAATTTCATCGCGTACAATGCGTACTTCCTTCAAACTACCATCCTGCTTTCGTAGTGTAAGACGTACTTCTGTACCTTTTTTACCTCTTATAAGCTTCACGGCATCGGTAGTTTCAAAACCCGTAATGTCCACTGGTGCCTCAGCGGCCTGTGCCACTTTTACTATAATATCACCTACCTTGACCTCTCCACTCTTCCACGCGGGACTGCCCGTAATCACAGACTCGATGCGAATAACACCGTCTTTTTCACCCAATTGCGCTCCAATGCCAAAGAACCTACCGCTCATTTGCTCATCAAATGCTCTTTTTTCTACGGGAGGAAAAAACTCTGTGTGCGGGTCCATAGCCTCTGCAATGGTGCCTACATAAAGGTTAAATTTCTCATCAATGCCAAATTTTTTATTCATTCGGGTAAGACTGCGCTCCCAAATTCTGGCAACTGCTTCGCGGCTCTCGCGTTCTAACGTGGTATCGGCCTTTACTACAAAGGTCTTGGAATCCTTATTTTTCTCACGGCTTTCAAGCGCATCGGCATAACGCTCTAATGTCATGTATTTCAATCGTTTACGCCAAACCTCTTGCTGCTCAGCGGTAGTTTTTGGGTAGTCGAGACTGTCGCGATTGGTAACCATAGCCTCTTCAACGCTAAAGTTAAACGGCTTAGACAGTATTATTTTGTAGAAGTTCGAGATTTCAGCTATGCGCTTCTGAAACAACTGATCCGCAAGGGGCACAATTGCCATTTTCCCCGTCCGCAACTCATTGTCCACATTGTTTTCCAAGCCTTTCAGCTGAAGCACATCTGACTTCAAAAAAATGTTTTTGTCTGGGTCTAAATCGGCCAAATACTTTTGAAATACTAGGCGACTAAAGGCGTCGTCGAGTTTTTTGGGGCTAAAATGGGCTTGCTCCAAGATCTCAGCCACTGTGGTTAATATGCGCTCATACTTACTGGCGGGCTCGCTTTTACCCGAACCGCGGGTGCTTGCTACTACAAATACCAACGCTCCAACAGCAACCAACGCTATTGGCCAAACCTTTCTGTTTGCCATAAATGTTATCAATTTCTTCATTAAAGTATTTTCAAACGTACACTAAAACTTGTATCTGGCACTTCCCGACGGTCCAAATTAACATTATTCTTGCGCATTGCGTGTAAAATAGCCGGCGAGAACTCTAAAACTAGTAAACCTGACAGCTAAAGACGATGGTTGTTCAAAAAAATATTCATTTTTTTTCACTTCAATACTCTGCTTTGCTATATTTGCAGCCCAATAAATGGTGGTTGTAGCTCAGTCGGTTAGAGCATCAGATTGTGATTCTGAGGGTCGTGGGTTCGAGCCCCATCATCCACCCTAAAAAAATCAATAGCCTTCCCAGTAGTGGGAAGGTTTATTTTTTACACTATGAACAATTGGCTTATTCTGCTTCTTATTCCCATTATTTCCGCATTTATTGGCTGGTTTACCAATTGGATAGCTATAAAAATGCTGTTTCACCCACGCCAACCCAAACGCGTCTTGTTTTTCACCATCCAAGGCATCTTCCCAAAACAGCAACTACAGTTTGCTAAAAAGCTGGGGGCCTTGGTTAGCAACGAGTTACTCTCTTTCAGCGATATCGAAGGTGCCATTAGCCATCCCAATAATTTGGCAAAAATTACCCCACTGGTTGATGCGCACATCGAAAACTTTCTGAAAAACAAACTGGCTGCCGAAATGCCGATGATAGCCATGTTTGTAGGTGAAAAAACACTCCAAAAGCTCAAGTCTGTGTTTATGGAAGAGCTTAACGGTTTGTTTCCGGAGCTGATGAAGCAGTATGCAGCCGAGCTAAAAACACAATTAGACCTCGAAAAAATTGTGGTAGAAAAGGTTTCTGGCTTCAGCAGCGATAAATTAGAAGGCATTCTTCAGCAAATAATGGCCAAAGAGTTTCGGTTTGTAGAAATTATTGGCGGTGTGCTGGGGTTTGTGATTGGTTTGCTTCAAGTATTGCTTACTTTGTTAACTACACGCTAAGGCCTTTCAATCTTTTGTTCAATAGCGATGGCATTTTGCAAAGCTGCCGTCGAACAGTTGCGCTTCTTTTTTGTCATGGAAGTGTCATTTATTATTTTTTATCATTGAGTGTGTTTTTTAAAGTTGAGCAATTGTTTATGAAACTACGATTTTTAGTAGCCACTACTTTGGCGTTTTTATGTTTAGGTGCCACAGCGCAGCCTTTTGGCGGCGCAGGCCGAGGTGGTGGTATGGGGGCCATGCAAAATGGCCGTTTTTACGGAAAAGTACAGGATGCCAAAACAAACAAACCCGTAGAGGCAGCATCTATACAGCTGATTAGTGCAAAGTTTGATCGTGTAAAAATGCAGCGGAAAGATACCGTTATTGGAGGCATGCTTACGCCTGCAAATGGCAATTTTGCACTTGAAAGCATTCCTTTTATGGGCGATTATACGCTCACCATCACAGCCATGGGCTATAAACCCTACACCAAGAAGCTGAGTTTTTTAACTGCCGAAATGCAGCAAAAGATGATGCAAGCCTTTGCCACAATGGGCGCAGCAGGGGCACCAAAAAAAGACAGCACCGGGAAAACTTTACCCGCTGCACCAGCACCCAATATGCAAAAAATGTTTCAGGAGATGTTTGGAGGCGACATGGGCAAGATGATGGCCATGGCAGACAAGGACTTGGGAAACATAAAGCTTGAGCAGGATGCTAACCAGCTGGCGGAAGTAACCGTAACCAAATCAAGAAGCATGACCCTAGGCATTGACCGCCGAATTTTTAACATTGATAAAAACCTTTCCGCTTCGGGCGGCACGGCTACCGACATCATGCGTCAACTTCCTACTATAAATGTTGACATTGATGGTAATGTAACCGTGCGCAACTCATCGCCTACCCTGTTTGTAGATGGTAGGCCCACCACACTTACCCTTGACCAGATACCAGCCGATGCCATACAAAGTGTTGAACTTATAACAAACCCCAGTGCCAAGTATGATGCAAGCGGCGGCGGCGCTTCCATTCTAAATGTGGTGATGAAGAAAAACCGGACATCCGGTTACAATGGATCCATACGCACAGGAATTGACAGCCGGTTTCGTCCCAACCTTGGCGGCGACTTTAGTTTGCGGCAAGGCAAGTTTAACGCCTTTGCCTCGGGCCAGTTTGGAGCCCGCAAAAGCATTAGCGAAACCGATATTAATACTGACTACTATGTTAGAGGCTCAAACCCTGCCACTGGCATCAATCAGCGCATCGACAACACCAGTTCGGGTTACTTTGCGTTTTTGCGTGGTGGTGTAGATTACTTTATGGACAACAGAAATACGATTACCGTTTCCGGTAACTACGTAAGGGGAAGGTTTCGCAACGACGAAACCAACAACCAGCGCTACGATAGCTTGTTTACGCCCTTGAAATCTGAAAAGGCCTACCGCTTAACAGAAAGTGATGGCTATTTCCAAAACATAGGGGCTACGCTAAGCTATAAGCATCTATTTACAAAACCCGGCCATGAATTTACTGCCGATGTAAACCTTAATGCCAATAAAAGCGACAATGACGCGCAGTTTAACAGCCAGCGGTTCAATAGCGACAATACCCCAAAAGGGCTTGAAATTAGGCAACAAACGGACGGTGGTAGCAGCAGCACGTTCTTGGTAGCACAGGCCGACT
>RDXD01000396.1:20686-26604 GCA_004292575.1 Bacteroidota bacterium | reverse complement strand
ATCTTTTGCCCTTTTTGTTCTCTTTGCATATCAAGGTATGCTTCCAGCAGCAGCAGCTGGTTTTTGGCGCGCATCAGGTTTTCATTGGGGTAGGTGGCACCATAGTAAACGTCATTCATAAGATGGTCGGTTGCAAATCGTAGGGCTTGCATATAAATCATAAATGCACCGGCGTATCCAAAATAGGCCCTTTCGTTTTCGGAAAGGTTGTTGCCAATGCCCGTAAGATAGCCGTCTGCAATGGCCTCGTACATGTTTAGCCGCACATGAATGGCATTCCAGTTGGTGCTGCTTTCTGGCTCCGGGCATAAGTAGGTTCGCATCATGTCGCCCACGTCGCTAATAAAGTATCCAGCCATCACCGTATCTAGGTCAATAACGCAGAGGCCCTTATTGGCTTGGTTAAACAGCACATTGCTTATTTTGGTATCGTGGTGGGTGGTTCTTAAGCTAATAGCAGATTGTAGTACCAATTGCTGGTATGTGTTGGCAATATTGGCGTGTTTCAACAGTTGCTGTGTTAGTGTGGCTGATGATGCCAGTCGTTGGCCGCTGGCTGTGGCTAAGGCGGCTCCAAACTGCTGAAAGCGGTAACTCAAATCGTGAAACTGCGGAATGGTAATCTGTAGCTGGTTGGCATCAAGCGCCGAAAATATACGCGTAAATTGGCCAAACTGTAACGCCGCTTGGTAAGCTTGGTTACTGTCAGCAACCACATCCACAACCTGCGAACCAGCTACAAATTTTGTGAGTCTAAAACAATCCCCATTTTCTGCATAGGAGTGGGAGTCTTCCGTCATATTCCGAATGGGTAATGGCAAAAAGTATTCGGGGTGATGCGTTTGCAAATGCCCGCTTAGCACATTTAAATTGTGCGATAATTGTTGGGGTTGTTTAAAAACTTGATTGTTGATGCGTTGCAAAATGTAGCAGTCGGTGTCAGACTCAATAGTATAAGTGCTATTGATTAGTCCATTGCCATAGGGCTTCAAACTGTTGGGGTTTAGCCTTATATCATATTGTTTTAGCACATCGGTTATCATACTTGCATCGGCTTGAGAATTGTAAATTTACAACACATTACCCCATCAAGTTTTTTTGCATGCGTTTAATGCGATCATCCAACTGTTCGCTGCTCAAATTGTTTCTATTTAAGCCATCTGCCACTATGGGGAAACTCATGGGTGTAAGCTGTTTGGGGTAACTTACAATGATGGTTTGCCCCTGTATGCGTTCAAATGCCGCACGCAAGCGCGCCTCTTCCATTTGCTGTTCAAAAACCTCATTGTAGGCCTGCCGAAGCAGAATGTTGTCGGGTTCATATTCGCTCAGCACTTTAAACAACAATGAGGATGACGATTGCAGGTGTCGGGCTTTTTTTTGTTCGCCAGGCATACCCTGAAAAATGAGGCCGCCAATTACAGCAATGTCTCTAAACTTTCTGCTGGCCATTTCCACGCTGTTGATGCTTTTGTTGATGTGGGCAAGCAGTTGGTGGGTGCTAAATAATTCGTACACATTTGAGTCGTCAACATGTATGGGTTGGTCACTCAGCAGTTCAAACCCATAATCGTTCATGCTAATGCTAAAGGTAATGGCTTGCTGCAAACCAATGCGGTAGGCTAAAATTGCACTCATGGCCTCGTGCACCTGTCTGCCCTCAAAGGGATATACAAGCAAATGAAATCCATCATGGTCTTCAATGTGTTCTATAAGCAGCTGCGTATGCGTAGGTATATGCGAGAGCGCTTGCTGCAGTTGAAACAGCGGCTTTAAGCAAACCAGCTCAATGGGAGCATTGGTTTCTACAGCGTTTTCTGAAACCATCGCAGCAATGCGATCAAAAGTGTGCCGCAAAACCTCGCCCAGGTTTGCGGTAAGGCTCATTCTACCGCCCATCCAGCTGGGTACCAGGCTTTTTTTACTTTTCGATTTGCGTACCAGCACGGTCATGTCTTTAAGCTGCACCAATTCCACGGTTTTTCCTGCCAGCGTAAACACGTCGCCCGCCTCCAGTTTGCTAATGAAGTATTCTTCAATGTGGCCAATAAAGCCGCCGCCTATAAATTTTACTTTTAGCATGGCATCACTTACAATGGTACCAATATTCATGCGGTGGCGCAGTGCTACACGTCTGTTTTTGATGCTGTAGAATCCGTTGGTAACCTCTACTTTTTGATACTCGTTGTATTGTTGTAGCGCTTTGCCGCCTTGGGTTATGTGCAGCAGCAATTGGTCGTATTCTTCGGCCGTCATTTGGGAAAAGCAGTGGGTAGCTTTAGCCACGGTCCACAGTTCGGAGGCAGCAAATCCTTCGCCTACGGCAATGGTGCACATAAATTGTATTAGTACATCAAAGCAAAGGCATAGCGGAGGGCGTTGCTCTATGGCATTGTCGGCAATGGCCTGCTTTAGGGCGGCCACTTCGGCCAATTCTAAGGCATGCGTAGGCAAAAAATAAATGTTGCTTACCGCTCCGGGTTGATGCCCTGCGCGTCCTGCACGCTGCAAAAAGCGGGATACCCCTTTGGGCGATCCTACCTGAATTACCGTATTCACTGGTCTAAAATCAACACCCAAATCAAGGCTTGCTGTACACACCACGGCTTTCAGTTGCTCTGTGTGCAGCGCGTCTTCTACCCAAAGGCGCAATTCTTGCTCTATGCTGCCGTGGTGTAGCGCCAATGCCCCCGCCAGCTGCGGTGCCACATCCAGCAGGGTTTGGTACCACCGCTCGGCCATGCCACGGGTGTTTATAAAAACCAATGTGGTTTGGCTGGCCTCAATAATGGGTACAATTTTATGTGCCAGTTTTATGCCCAAGTGCCCTGCCCAAGGGTAGTTTGTTATTTCGTCGGGTATTATGGCGTGTACAGCAATTTTCTTGTCAATGCTGGCTTTAACAATGGTGGTTTGGGTAGTGGTTTGGGCATTTGAAAATGCAAAAATCGGTGCCATTAGCACGTCGCCTGCTTCTTCTAAGTTTCCAATGGTAGCGCTAATGCCCCACACCTGCACGCTTCCATAAGCTTGCTGGCGCTTAATGTAAGCCACGTAGGCTATGGCCAACTCTGTTTGCACGCCGCGTTTGCTGCCCATAAGCTCGTGCCACTCATCCACAGCAATGGTGCTGAGCCGTTCAAACAGTTGATGGTTTTGTTTGGTGGCCAGCAGCAGGTGAAAACTCTCAGGGGTTATGATGAGTATTTCGGGCATGCTACGTTTTTGCTTGGCCCGCTCGCCCGTTGTGGTATCGCCGTTTCTTATGCCCACTTTCCAGGGCAAACCCAGCTCGCCCAAGGCTTCTTCCATGGCGCGCCCAATATCTTTAGCCAACGCTCTAAGTGGGGTAATCCAAATTAGCCTCAAACCATTGTTGCGCTGGCTTCGCCAGTTTTCGGGGTTGTCGTTTATATACACAATAACTGCCCCCAAAAACACCGCAAAGGTTTTACCGCAGCCGGTTGGCGCATTTACCAAGCCGCTTTTTCTTTCGAGCATGCATTGCCACGCCTGCTGTTGAAACAAAAAGGGTGTTATGCCTTTCCGCGTAAGCCATGTTTCAACCACATTTTGGCCAACTCCACTGCTGTTGTACTGTATATTTTCCATGCCGCCTTAAAACATAAAGATGCCGATTAGGCTAAGCTTTTCCATTTTTCTTTAACCCTTGGTAGTTTACAAACCGCTCATGCATGGGCGATTGCATTTTCTTCTGCAGCAAATAATTGTAAATCTCCACCTGCGATTTTATGGGTTCGGCGTTGTTGTGGCTGATATACTCGTTTTTTAAAGCGCCATCTAATTTGCGGGCCTTCACATTATCGGCCAGTTGAATACCTAAGATATCGAGCAACTCTGTTTTTATGGCTTCATTTTTAATTGGGCATGCCGCTTCTACACGGTGGTCCAAGTTGCGCACCATCCAATCGGCACTGCTGATATAGGTTTTTAACTTGCCGCCGGCATAAAAAACCATTACGCGTGCATGTTCCAAATACTCGTCCACAATGCTTATGGCGTAAGGTTTTACTTTTAGTTTTTTAAAGTCAAAAATGGGACAATAGATGCCGCGTACGATTAGCTTTATTTCTACACCGGCTTCGGCTGCTTTATAAAGTTGGCCAATCAACAGCTCATCGCTCAGCGAGTTGGTTTTGCAAATGATAAAGGCTTTTTTTCTCGTTTTGGCTTGTTGAATTTCAAAGTTAATCAGCTCTTGCCAAGCCTTGCGCTGCGACACGGGGCATACCAACAAGGTCTTGCATGCCCGTAGTTTGGCCATGCCCAGCAGCGGGCGTTCCAAATAGTCAAATATCCGATTGGTATCAGCCATAATGAGCCGGTCGCTCGTAAGCAGGCAATGATCACCGTACAGTTTTGCTGTTTTTTCATTTAGGTTTCCGGTACTTACAAAACCGTATTGCATGGTTTTGCCGCCAATTCGCTTTTTTATTACACAAAGTTTAGCGTGCACTTTCAGGTTGGGTACGCCAGTTATCACTTTTACGCCTTCTTGTTCCAGCACTTCTTTCCATTCCAAGTTGGCTTCTTCGTCAAAGCGCGCCCTTAACTCAAGCATTACCAACACCTGCTTTCCATTGCGCACGGCATTAATAAGGGCGTTTATTATTTTAGAATTGCTGGCCAGTCGGTAGGCTGTTATTTTGATGCTTACCACATCGGGGTCAATGGCCGATTCGCGCAGCAAATCTATCACGGGTGTAAAGGCATGATAGGGTGTAGATAGCAACACATCTTTTTGCATGACCACATCTGTTACCCGTTCCCCGTCGTCGAGGTCTTGGTGCAAAAAAGGAGCTTTCCGGCTTTGGGGTTGCTTAAACACTTCGGGAAAGTCCATAAAATGTCTAAAGTTGTGGATGCGTCCGCCGGGTATAAAGTTATCTTTCCTACTTAAGTTAAGCCGCCGTATTAAGTATTCCAGCAGCCCAGCATCCATGTCTTTATCATACACAAACCTAACGGGTTTACCCTCGCGCCGTTTTTTTAGTCCCTTTTCAATTTTTTGAACCAGTGATGTCGCAATGTCGTTGTCAATGTCAATTTCGGCATCTTTAGTAACTTTAAAAATGTGTGCGCTGTAATGGTCGTAGCCGAAATATGAAAAAATGTGCGGTAGGTTAAATCGTATCACATCTTCTAAAAGGATAATGGCCGTTTCCTTGGCGGCAGAGGGCAGCAATACAAAACGGCCCGATGATTTTACCGGTATTTCTATTAAAGCATATTTTTGATTGTAGGCGGAGTTGCCCTTGCGCATTACTACGCCCAAGTAAATCGACTTATCCCGCAGATATGGCATTTCAGGAATGCTCTCAATCATCAGCGGTATCAAACTGCTGCTGACCTCCTCGTCGTAAAACTTTTCTACATAGCGGCTTTGGGTTTCGTTAAGTTGGTTTTCGTTCAAAAAAAAGATTTTTTCTTTTTTTAAGTCATCCACGATGTTCTCCCAAATCCGCGCAAATTCATTTTGCTGCTGTAGTACTATTTTTTGAATGCCATCCAGTATCAATTGGGGCGAATTTTCTAAGTGCATCGCATGTTTTTCGCCTTTTCCCATCACCAATAGCATGCGCTTTAGGGTAGCCACCCGCACCCTAAAAAACTCGTCCTGGTTATTGCTGTGGATACCTAAAAACTTGATTCTTTCTCGTAATGGAACCGTTGGGTCGTTTGCTTCTTGCAGCACACGGGCGTTAAAGGCCAACCAACTGATATCTCGGGGTGTAATTTTTTGTTGTAGGGGCATAAAAGATAGGCGTCATTCTTGCCGCTATGGCAATAACCACGCAATAATAATTTTTTTCGCTCAAAGGTTACACTTAGTGGTTTGTTATCTTTTGCAATACCCCTGGGTATTATGCACATTCTTTCAATTTTAAGCAAAAAAA
>RDXD01000396.1:0-20678 GCA_004292575.1 Bacteroidota bacterium | reverse complement strand
CCAAAGCCCATTGATAGCAAATTTGCCCATTAGTTTCGGCGCCGTTCCCGGTTCATCATTGGCGGCGGGCCATTTTCGCGTCGGCGTTGCATTTCTTTCCGCACCATTTCGCCCCAATTGCGCTCTGCCTTCATCAGTCTATCAAATTTATCTTCCGATATGGTGCGGGTAAATTCGGTGCGGTAACGTTTACGTAAATTCAGCAGTTTTTCCTCTAAATCCAGCTCGGTACCTTTTTTTTCTCTGTGTTCTCTTATGGTCTTCCGCTGCTCTTGCTGGTAGCTATTGTAAACTGGCCAAAACTTTTGCGCCTCCTCGCCAGACAGTTCCAGCTGCTTCGTTATATAGGCAATCCGCAAACTTTCGAGCATCTCTTCGCGTTGGGGTGGCTGAGCGTAAGCGGCTATTTGTAACAGTAAGCATGTTGCTAAGGTGTAAAGTAATTTTCTGTTCATGTTGCTTAGTTTAAAGGTTATCCGTGTTTCGGGGCCACGGGTATGTTGTTGATATGTGCCTCCAAGTCGGCCACGCTAAAGCTTTGGAGTGCGGCTTCAAAATTGTCGGGTATTGAAAGATAGAAGGCCGAGGGTTCGGGTTGGTTGGTTTCGATGACTTTGCTGGTGTAGGCTGCAAAAGCGCTGTCTTCAATGGCAGAAAATGTAACCGATAACACTTCTGGCGTTATGGACGTATCTGATATGGGAAACGGGGTGGAGGCCAATTGAGGCGGCGTATTTTTTGGCCGCATAACATACTGTAACCCTACGCCCAGCATGGCTAATACGATTGCAGCAGCAGCCCATTTTTGTACTGTTTTGAGTTTTGGTAGAAGCACTACTTTCCCTGTGTTTTCGTGGTGTTGGGCGTGCGGGAGCTCCAATTGCTCAAAATAGTTTTGGGGTACGTGGTAGGGGGTATTTTTATTAATGGTATTTAAAAGGGGGGCAATTTGGTCTAACTCTTCAGCTATCTCTTGGCTGTAAATTTTTTGAATTACCTGCTGCGGCAGCTGTTCAAAATAGCCGGCAGGCACCTCCATTTGAGGCATTGGTAGTTCAATTTGGGCCAAAATGTCGTGTGGGAGTGCGTCAAAGTATGCATCATCCACGGTGTAAGGCGTATGCTTGGGCGCATCTGCCAGCAGCTGACTTATTGATTCCAGTTCAAGTAATATGTGCGGGGCGTGTTGCATGTTTATACTGATGAAAAAAGTAGTTGAAAGTTTAAACCTAGGCGGAGAAAAAGTTGGCTTTACCCCGCTTCTTTTAAAATATAGGCCTCAATTTTTTTTGCGGCATGGTGATAGCTGGCTTTTAATGCGCCTTCGCTGGTGCCCAGCACTTGGCTCATTTGCTCGTAGGGCATTTCGTCGTAGTACCTTAGGGTAAACACCACCCGCTGTTTTTCGGGCAGTTGTTGTATTGCCAATTGTAGTTTCCACTCTAGCTTTTTCGGATCGAAATTGGTGTCCGCCTTTATCTTGTTTTCTAAGTAGTTATCCCCGTTGCTAAGGCTGAAATTGGCTGATTTTCGCTTGCGTTGCTCTAAAAAGCTCAAGCTCTCATTGGTGCCAATGCGGTAAAGCCAAGTGTACAACTGGCTGTCTTCTCTAAAGTTTTCAAGCCCATTCCAAACTTTAATAAACAAGTTCTGCAGCACATCATTGGTGTCGTCATGGTCAACCACAATGCGCCTAATATGCCAATATAGCTTTTCCTGATATTTTTTGATGAGGGCAGTATAGGCACGCTCCTTACTGTGCGGTTGCCTAAACTGTGCCATTAAGGTTTTATCGTCCAAATGCATTTTGCTAGGGTAATAAACCAATAAAGAGTAACTAAAGCCGAATAGACGACATTAGGCGCCTCAGGTTTAAAGTGAGCGGCATTATATTTTACCCAACCGCTTTTGGCACCAGTATTATGCTTCGGCGTCCTCGTCGCAAGGTGTGTCAGCAGCCTCGGTGTTTACCTCCTCGTGGCGTACTATTTCAAAGTCATCATCAAAATAGTCGTACACATTTACACCTAAAACCCGCGACAGAACTTTGCAATACTTTACCGTTAGCTTGGTAATGTTGTTTTCAATTTTGCTGTAGGCTGCTTGCGAAATACCCAGTTGCTGGGCTACTTGTTCCTGCTTGAGACCTTTGTTTTCGCGTAGTTGGCGTATGATGGTTCCTGGCATAAAAGGGAGGGATAGGGTGTTAAAAAATTTGAAACTTTCGGATTACAACCATGTGCTCGATACAATAAAAAAGCGAACTGAACTGAGTTGACATGCTTCGGATGCCAACCTTAGCAGTTAGTTTTTACTTTCTCGATAGCACTTTTTGTGCGGCAGCCACAATATTGGGCACGTCTAAACCATACTTTTTAAGTAGGTCCAGCGGTTTTCCGCTTTCGCCAAAAGTATCGTTGGTGCCCACCATTTCAATGGGTATGGGTTGGTTTTTGGCGGCCAATTGGGCAATACTGTCGCCCAGTCCACCTATAATGTTGTGTTCTTCGGCGGTTACAGCACACCTTGTTTTGGCAATGCTGGCCAGCACTGCTGCACTGTCTAGTGGCTTTATGGTATGTATGTTTACAACTTCGGCGCTAATGCCTTGGGCGGCCAATTCGCGAGCTGCCTGTATGGCCAGCCAAACCATGTGGCCACAGGCAAAAATGCTTACATCGCTGCCCTCAGCCAACAGTTGAGCCTTGCCAATCTCAAAATCACTGCCATCAACAGCCGTAAAGTTGGGCCATTTGGGCCGTCCAAAGCGTAAGTAAACTGGTCCTTCGTAGTTGGCTATGGCCAAAGTAGCCGCTTTTGTTTGGTTAAAATCGCAGGGTACCACCACCGTCATACCAGGCAGCATTTTCATAAGACCAATATCTTCCAGAATTTGGTGTGTTGCACCATCTTCACCCAAGGTAAGGCCTGCATGGCTGGCGCAAATTTTTACGTTTTTGCCGCTGTATGCCACACTTTGCCTAATTTGATCGTACACGCGGCCGGTACTAAAGTTTGCAAACGTGGTGGTATATGGTATGTAGCCACCAATGGTTAAACCCGCTGCAATGCCAATCATATTGGCTTCGGCAATACCAATTTGAAAGTAACGCTCAGGAAAATCCTTGATAAATGGCCCCAGTTTCATAGAGCCTGCCAAATCGGCCGTAAGCGCTACCACCTTGGGGTTGTTTTTTCCGGCCTCGTAAATGCCTTCACCAAATCCGCCACGGGTTTCTTTTTCGTTTTGTACCGTAATGCTATCTAAAGTGTTCAATGCCATGTTTTTCTGTTTCGCAACGAAGTTAGCCGTTAGTAGCATTGGTGGCAGGTGCGCACAAAAAAATTATGGAACCCGCTTTTCCATTACCTCAAAATGGAGATTTACCACCGGGCTGCCAAAGGCATTTTCAGGGAAAGGGCGCTGCACACCCGTAAAATTATACCCCAGCTTTTTATACCATTCTATAAGCTCATGCCGCAGGTTTATCACATTCATTTCAATAGTGTGGCGTCCTTGTTCAATGGCATGGGCCTCAGCCGCCATCATCAACCGCCTGCCAATACCTTGGTTTTGCAAATCCGGGCTTACAGAAAGCATGCCTAAATAAACGCAATTTGGCTGTGTTTCAAGATAGACCGTTCCTAAAATATTGCCATCAGCCCCGCAAAACTTTAGAAAAGTAACCGTTGGATTAGAAAACTCCTCGGTTAGTGCTGCGACATCTATGCGCATGTCTCCGGCTATAATATTGGCTTCGGTAGTCCAGCCTTCGGTTGACTTTTTCCCCCTGTAACAACTGTTTATCAACGCTACTAGGGCCTCTATATCAGCAGGTTCGGCTTTTACAATCATCTGTGTTGGCTTTACAAAAATTTGGTTTCAGCAAGGCCACCCCCGGCTTATTACACCCCGGATGGTTTAATTCAATGCTGGGTTTTGCTTTAAAAACACCTTTTCTTCCTCATCCAACTTTTGCTCCCACAGCCAGGCTGTCCGCATCATATCGGTAAGGCTGTAGGTAATTTTCCAGCCCAGCCCTTCTATGGCTTTTGCATTATTGGCGTAAATGGCCACTACATCGCCGGCACGGCGTGGGCCAATGGCATAGTTGAGCTTTACCCCGCTTACCGCTTCAAATGCAGCAATGGCTTCTAGCACCGTTATACCATTGCCACTGCCCAAGTTAAACACCTCACAGTTAGTGGCGTTTTTGTGGTTTATTAAATATTGTAATGAAAGGGTATGGGCATGGGCGATGTCGCATACATGTATGTAGTCGCGTACACAACTGCCATCGCGGGTGGCATAGTCGGTGCCATGCACGTGCATTTGCGGAAGTTTTCCAATGGCAGTTTGTGTAATGGCGGGTATCAAATTGGCTGGTCGGCCTAGGGGCAACTCGCCAATTTGATTGCTGGGGTGGGCACCTACTGGGTTAAAGTAGCGCAGCAGCACGCATTGAGTTTTCGATATTCTGGCAAAGCTTCTTATAATCTGCTCACCCATCTGTTTGGTTATTCCGTAGGGGCTCTCCGCACGCTTTTCGGGGGTTTCATCGGTTACGGGTATTGCATCGGGATTGCCATAAACGGTGCAACTGCTACTAAATACCAAGTGCGGCACTTCAAACTCCTCGGTGCATTTTAGCAGGTTCACCAGGCCTGTTAGGTTATTTTCAAAGTACATCAGCGGGCTAACCACGCTTTCGCCAACTGCTTTGTAGGCAGCAAAGTGTATTATCCCCGCTATCTGGTCGTTTTCTTGAAACACCGCCCGGGTGTCGTTGTAATCGCAAAGGTTTACTTTATAGTTTTTTACTCTATGGCCAGTAATAGCCTCTACACCAGCCAACAGCTGAGCGGTGCTGCGGCTGTTGTCGTCAATTGAAATTACTTCAAAACCATTTTCAATTAAGTCCACCAATGTATGTGCGCCTATGTAGCCACATCCTCCGGTTACAATTATTTTTGCCATGGTGCAAAAATAGCCGCCTTAACATTAGTGTTGTTGATGTTGATAAAAAATGATGTGCTAAACCACCCTTTTTTAAAATAGCCGGACAATAAAGTAAAATATTGCGGCCAATATGGCACTGATGGGGATGGTTAAAATCCATGCCCAAAGTAAGCTAATGGTAACCCCCCAGCGTACTGCACTTAATCGCTTGGTGGCACCCACGCCAATTATGGCGCCGGTAATGGTATGTGTGGTGCTTACCGGTATTTTCAGGTGCTCGGTCAAAAAAAGGGTAATGGCTCCGGCGGTTTCTGCCGCCACGCCCTCCAGCGGGGTTACTTTGGTAATGCGGCTGCCCATGGTTTTCACAATTTTCCAACCGCCACTTAGTGTACCAAGCGCTATGGCTAAAAAGCTTGCCATGGGTACCC
Source organism: Bacteroidota bacterium (assembly GCA_004292575.1). Taxonomy (GTDB): domain Bacteria; phylum Bacteroidota; class Bacteroidia; order Chitinophagales; family Chitinophagaceae; genus Phnomibacter. The sequence goes on along the minus strand of RDXD01000396.1, from coordinate 15,287 downwards.
ACCAATAGTCATCTACAAAATGGTTGAAGCGGTCTTTGGCCGCCATGGCCAAATAGGTGGGGTCTTCTACCACTTTTAATTCGTAGTAGATAAGTGCTGCGCCAATAATGCCCATCACTTTCTGCGCATCGTTGCCACCATGGCCCAAGCTAAAAGCTGCCGACGATACCAGCTGCAGTTTTTTGAACCAGTTTTCGGCCACGTGGGGATTGCTGCGGCGGCAAACCCACAGAATAATGGTGGTAATGGCAAACGCCACCAACAAGCCAATAAGCGGCGCCAAAAAGATAAACAAGAATGTTGGCAATACTTTGGCATAGTTTACAACGTCAACACCCGCCACGCTAAATCCGCCGGCGTGTGCAATGGCAGCACCCATAAAGCCGCCTATTAAAGTATGGCTACTACTGCTGGGTATGCCAAGCCACCACGTAAGCAGGTTCCATACAATGGCCGCCAAAATACCAGCAAATATCACTTCAAGATTGATAAAGTCGGCGGTAACGGTTTTTGAAATGGTGTCGCCAATACCAAAAGACTTATAAACATACTTTGAGATGAAATAAGCTACAAAGTTGAAAAATGCGGCCCAAACTACGGCTTGCACGGGCGTTAGTACCTTGGTAGATACAATGGTGGCTATGGAGTTGGCTGCATCATGAAAACCGTTAATATAATCGAAAATGAAGGCTAGTACAATGATGATGACCAATAACGTAAACATGGGCTGTTGGGCTAAATTGATGATGAACAGGGAAGCAATCTACAGGTTTTGCACAGGCGAGCGGGGTAGGGGTTAGTGTAAGGCCTAATTGGGCTGGCCATAATATTGGAAATTAGGAGTACTTAATAATGATGCTCTCTATCACGTCGCCAGCATCTTCACACTTATCGGTGGCCAACTCCATGGTTTGGTACAGTTCGCGGCGTTTTATCAGCATTTTTACGTCGTTTTCACGCTCAAAAAGTTGGTCTATGCTAAGGTCGAACACATCATCGGCTTCATTTTCGTAGGCATTTATTTTCAGCAAAGCGTCTGTTATGGTACGCAGGTCTTTCATATCCCTAAGACCATACACTGCTTTTTTTAATTCCTGCGTGCAGGCGCCAATCAAAGCGGTAAGCTTCCGGATGCCATCTTCGTGGGGGTTAATCTTATAAAAGTTAATCTTTTTGGCCGATGTATATATGTTATCGGCCACATCGTCAAGGCTAATGGCCAAGTAGTGGATGTCTTCGCGGTCGAAAGGCGTAATGAAGTTTCGCCCCAGTTCGGTAAAAATGGTGTGGCTGAGGTCGTCGCAAACACGCTCAAGGCGCTCAATTTCAAGCACATGAAGCGCTCTTTTTTCAACATTGTCTTCGTTTACCAAGGTTTGAAGCACCTCGGCCATTATCACAACCTTATCAGCTACCTCTTCAAAAAAACCGTAGAAAATCTTGTTTTTGGGTGTAAACGCTTTAAAAATGGTGTTGATACCTGCCATATGGAAATTTAAAATGGGTGAAAGCAATGTTTTTTAAATCAGTAAAACCTTTGGGCAAAAATACAGGTCGGTATTCCCTGCCAAGATATTTTGGGCGGCTTAATAATTACTTAACACTGGTACAAATGGCTTTCTACCGTGCTGAGGGGCTTCGGTTAACAGATTATAAGCGCCAGGCACCTGTGCTACACCGCGTGCAGCTGCTGTTTTTCATTCTTAAAAGGTACTGTTTTAAAGCTCAGCTGTAGCAGATTGTGCTACAGTTCGGCTGTTTTCCCAAGCTGCCATTTTACTAAAATAAACCATTAGCTTCATATGATAGGCTCTTGGGTGCGGTTATTGGCCGCATACGCAGTTTTTCTGCATGCCATACCGTTACGGACTTTACGGTCGCATTTTTTCTGAGGTAGGTGGTTACCGGCATGGCACCCCTGGTTAGTTGTCTTTTTTGCGTTCCAGCGTAAAACCAACCGTGGTGCCCACATCGGGCTTGCTGCGCACGTGTATGGTTTCGTTATGCGCTTCCACAATGTGTTTACAAATGGCTAAGCCCAATCCGCTGCCTCCCACTTTGCGGCTGCGGGCCAAATCGGTACGATAAAACCGTTCGAAAATCCTGGGCAAATGCTCTTCGGGTATGCCAATGCCATCATCGCTAATTTCTATCAGCACCCGCTCGCCATCGGTATGGTACACGCTGGCTACTACCGAGCCATTGGGTTTGCCATACTTTAACGCATTGGTGATGAGGTTTATAACCACCTGTCGTATTTTTTCTTTATCGGCAAAAACCGTTACAGGCAACTCGGTACCCTTTTTAAACACGCATTTTATATTGGAGGCTTGAGCAAGAATAAACTGGCTTTCGTAAACCTCTTTTATAACATCTTGAACCACAAAATTTTCCCTGTACAACGGTTGTGCGCCACTTTCAAGTTTCGAAATTTCGTCAAGGTCGTTTACGAGATTCACCATTCTTTCCACATTCCGCGACGTTTTTTCCAGGAACTTCTTCAGCAAAGCAGTTTCCTCCCAAGCACCGTCAAGCAGCGTATCGTTATAGCTTTGAATCGCGAAAATGGGGGTTTTTAGCTCGTGGGCTAGATTTTGCAGAAACTCTTTGCGATAGGCTTCGTTGGCTTTTAACAGCTCAATTTCGCCCTGCCGCTGCACCGCCCATTTTTCCACATCGTCTTTTACTTCGTCAATGCTTTTTTGCGGTAAAATGTATTTGTAATAAGTCTCTTCGCGCTTGGTGGCTTTGGTTTGGTAAATAAACTTGTAAATCAGCTTTATTTTACGATAAATAAATTTTTGCAACGTGTAAAGAATCAACCAATAGCTGCCGGCCAAAAACACCACGAAGCTGATAAGTACCAAGTATAAGTTTGGCCGCAGTAGCCAAGCCCCCAAACCCACCGGTATGCTCAGCACCAAAGCCGTTAATAGCGATAGCTGCTGCGGCGACAGATTTTTTGTATTAATCATACAACAGACGGTAAATTAAAAACACTTGGCACATTAATCGATTGGCTTTTAGGTGGTTGGGCTTACCAGTCAAATTTGTAACCCACGCCTTTTACCGTAGTAATGCAGTCAATGCCCAGTTTTTGTCGTATTTTTCTTATGTGCACGTCAATGGTGCGGTCGCCCACAATCACGTCATTTCCCCATACCAAACTCAAAATTTCGTTGCGTAAAAACACGCGGCCAGGTTTCGAAGCCAGCAAATGGAGTAGCTCAAACTCCTTTTTTGCAAGTATCAGTTCCTCATTTTCCAGCATTACTACAAACCTTATCGCGTCAATCGTCATGTTGCCAATCTTTAACACCTTGGGGTTGTCTTCTTTTTGTACCCGGCGAAACAAGGCGCTAATACGGCTAACCAGCACTTTGGGGCTAATGGGTTTATTTATATAATCGTCTGCACCACTGTCAAGTCCTTTTATATGGTTACCCTCATCGTTTAGCGCCGTCAGCATTACAATAAGTGTGTCTTTGTAAGCCGGCTGGCTGCGTAGCGTGTTGCACACTTCAATACCCGATTTGTAGGGCATCATCATGTCTAAAATAATAAGGTCGGGTTGGTACAGTGCGGCTGCTTCCAGCGCTTCGCGGCCATCTTTTGCAGTGTGCACCTGGTAACCTTCTTTTTCTAAGTTGAACCCAACGATTTCTAAAATATCTGGTTCGTCGTCGGCAATTAAGATGGTTGCTTTGGGGTTCATTAACAATTAATTTACACAAAAATAGCGGATGCCGCCCCCACCATCAGCTTTTAGTGCAATTACCAAATTGTTAACGAAAGTAGGCTTGCCTTATGCGTCTTGTGTTTGTGAACGGCTATTGGCATCCCGCATGTTCAGTTTGGTTGTATTTTTACACCGTACTTGAGTTTGGCAACTCCATATAATGAGATGAAGTTTATGTTGCATCGTTACATCGTTTTTCTGTTTTTGGCATGCACGGTTAGCCCTGTGTTTGCCCAACCCGATTTTGTGCCCGATATCAGTCGCGCTCTTTTTCATTCCAAACTTGACCAAGCCCAAAGTGCGCTTACGGCCTTGGATGGCAAAAAAGACAACGAGTTGAAGGTATTTGAAGATGAAGAGCTAAACCTGCAGCTTACGTATCACGCCTATGCCCACATCAACATTTTGCAGCGGGCTATTGAGTTTGACAGCACGCTCTCGCAAAATCAAAAGCTTACCTACATACGTGGGCTTACCGACCTTTTGGTGCAAATGCGAAGCGGACTTTACAAAAAAGAGTTTAAGTGGATGATGCTGCCCGACGCCGTGGCTGCCTTTGAGCTTGCCATGGCCCTAAACCGGAAAGGGGAGTCCATATTGCCAGCCCTTCAGCTGCTGCCCTATGCCGCCAGCAGTTTACTGGTCGGCAATTTTGCGTTTTCCGATAGTAAGGAGTCTAGCGCCATTCGTTCGTTTTTGTTTTTGAGGTACCTGCGCGAAAACCCCACCAAAATTCTAAAATCATTGGTAAGTGAAAACAACTTTCCCTTTACCGATAGCCTTATTGCTGTGGCCGCCCGCCGCAACCCCGAAGAGCTGATAACCTATGCACAAGCCGAGCAAACGCAGCTAGGGAAAAAGATAAAGCGCAACCCCGACCCCTTGGTTCAAACCATAGTAGGCTTGTCCGAAGACCGCGCTGGCCAGTTATACTTTCCTTTTTTGGATGAATTGGCAGCCGGCACAACCACCAAGGCCTTTATTGCCTCTCATCTTAAGGACAGCTCCAAATATTATGCGTTGCTCGTAAAAACCCGCATAGACCATGCCCGCCGGCTTGCCAATGCCGATACCGCCTTGGGCAACAAAGCACTCTTAGAAATGCTGGAAGTAAAATCTCGGGAAACCTACGTTACCACCATCAATGGCCTTCACGATTTGCCCGCTGCTCAGCGGTTTAAAAAAATACAGGGCCTAAGCGCTCCCGAACTTTACTACCTAATGGTGTTGAACGAACGCGAAATTTATACCAGCAGTTACATGTATGTTTATCAGCGCATGTTTGAAGTGATGCCAGTAAAAAGTGCCGACACCATTTTGCACACCGTCTTTTTCGACAAATACAAAAAATTCATCACCATGGCCAGCAACTACAACACGCTGGACAACTTTTTGGGCAAAATGAGCCCCGAAAGTGCAAACACGCTCATGACCAATTTTGTAAATAACCTTGACCGTGGTAAATCTAACAACGACATTGAAGATGCTGTGGATGTGGCTAATGCTTACGCCAGCATTAAAAAGCCCGAATTGCAGAAACTGATGTTGAGCAGAACTCGTGAAAACCTAGACTCGGCACTAGCCACCAATAACAAACGGGCCATTATTATTTACCGGCTTGAAAAAATGATTATGGAGAGTGCCGATACTGCCAGCACTACCGACTTAAGCAAGGAACTGGGCATTTTGCCGGTTTACGAGGTGTCTAACAAGTACCTCCGCGATAGCTTGGGCCGCATTATACTACAAATGTTTTTTTTAGATGATGGCACTGGTAAGGGTAGCTTTAACACGCTGGTAAATTTATACAGCGATAAAACCAAATGGAAAATGAGCAGCACTCCGGAATGGGTGCAGTTTACCAGCATTGGCACCCCTGTACCATTTACAATTTTTGCCAACCGTGCACTAGATGCGCTAAACGACCTGGATGAGGCCGCCCAAGCCAAGCTTACCAGCCATTTGGTAGAGACCAATCAATTGCCCAGTCTTGTGGTGCATAGGGGCCACAGTTATTCGCTCAGTTCCACCATCGAAAAAATGCAGCCCAGCAGCAAAGTAGTGGTACTGGGTAGCTGTGGGGCCTACCACAATTTGACCGAAATTTTAAAAATTGCCCCCGATGCATACATTATAGGTAGTAAGCAAACCGGTATGGGGGCCATTAATGTGCCACTGTTTTCGTACCTGGTGGAGCGGTTAAAAATGGGGCAAGACATTAAATGGCCCACCATGAAAAGCGATATCGGACTACGACTTTCCACCAGCGCTGCAGGTGTAAAGAAAGAAGATTACGAAGATTACATCTTTCCGCATCAGAACCTTGGCGCACTTTTTATAAAAGCTTTTCAGAAAGCCATGTATGCCGACGATTTTGCTACACCGTTTGCAGCCAACTAAGCGGTATGCTGCGGTGCTTGCCGGTTGGGTAAAGTGGCGGGGTGCCTATATTTGTAATAATGAGCAGTCAGCCAGCGCCACAGCCCACTAAAAAAGTGTTTTCTTTCTCTCTGTTGCTAAGAGTGTATGGGTTTGTAAAGCCCTATAAAAGTGCTTTTTTATGGTCGCTCGTGTTTTGCTTGCTGCTGGCACTGCTGGGGCCGCTTAGGGGCTTGTTTATTCAATATGCGGTTGACAAAGGTATAAAAGGCCGCACCGCTAGCCTGCCGCACTGGCTAAATGAGTGGTTTGATGCCATAAGCCACAACGATTTGGCCCGCTTTTTGGTCCTCATCACCATGCTGCAAATTGGTTTATTGCTGGTGGAAACAGCAGTGCGGTTTCTGTTTTCGTTTAATACATCGGCGCTGGGGCAACGCGTGGTAAAAGATTTGCGGGTTACGGTGTATAAGAAGGTGTTGAGTCTCAATTTGCGCCAGTTCGATTCCACGCCCATAGGCACCCTTACCACCCGTACCATTAATGATATTGAGAGCATCAACGATATTTTTAGCGATGGCCTTATTCCCATAGTGGCCGATTTGCTTACGATTGTGTTTACGCTGGTTACCATGTTTTGGATGGATTGGCGGCTAACCCTGATTTGTTTGGCGCCGCTCCCCCTACTATTGGTGGCCACTTGGGTATTTAAAGAAAGTGTAAACAAGTCATTTATAAAGGTGCGCAATGCCGTGGCCGCGCTAAATGCGTTTGTGCAAGAGCACCTTAGCGGCATGGCGGTGGTGCAAGCTTTTTCGGCTGAGAAACGTGAGATGGAAGCCTTTAAAGCCATTAACCGAAAACACCGCGACGCCAACATTAAAGCCATTTTTGCCTATTCGGTATTTTTTCCCGTGGTAGAAGTGGTATTGGCACTAAGCATAGGTCTGCTGGTATGGTGGGTGGCTGGCAAGCGTATAGATGCTGGTTTGTTGGTGGCATTCATTTTGTTTCTGAATCAGATATTTAGGCCTCTGCGGGTTATAGCCGATAAGTTTAATGTAATTCAGATGGGTATGATTGCCAGCGAGCGGGTGTTTAAGGTGCTGGATAACCCCGATGTAACCACAGATGACGCTGCGGCCTTGCAGCAAAGTAAGCCTGTGGCTGCCATGCAGGGTGCCGTTACGTTTAACCAAGTCTGGTTTGCCTATGTGCAGGAAAACTGGGTGCTAAAAGGTGTTGATTTTTCCATAGCACCCGGACAAACACTGGCCATTGTTGGCAGCACCGGCAGCGGCAAAAGCACCATTATATCGCTACTCAACAGGCTTTATGAAGCACAAAAAGGTAGTATTTTAATAGATGGCAAGCCCGTAGAGCAATATCCGCTGGATTACCTGCGCAGTCAAATTGGGGTGGTGCTGCAAGATGTATTCTTATTTAGCGGTAGCATTATGGACAATGCCCGACTGCGCAACCCCGATATAGCTCGCAGCAGTGTGGAGGAAGCCGCTAAAATGATTGGCATGCACGATTTTATTATGCAGTTGCCCGGCAATTACGATTTTAACGTGATGGAGCGGGGGGCCACCCTGAGCGTGGGGCAGCGCCAGTTGCTCAGTTTTGTGCGGGCTTTGTTGTACAACCCCGCCATTTTGGTGTTAGATGAAGCCACCAGCAGCATCGATACCGAGAGCGAGCAACTTATTCAGCACGCCATTCATAAACTCATAAGCGGACGCACGGCCATTGTAATAGCCCATAGGCTAAGTACCATTCGTAAGGCCCATAAAATTATGGTTTTGGAGCAGGGTAGGGTGGTGGAAATGGGTACCCATGATGAGCTGCTGAAGCTTGGCGGGGCCTACGCCAATTTGTACCACATGCAATTTGAGAAGAAGACAGGGGCAGTAGTATAAATTTTGGCGGTACGGTTGTTTTTCAACACCAAAGCGCATGGCAATTTGGTTTTCGTAGTATTTTCTGCCTTGAAAGTGGCTTATTGGTGTCAAGGTGTTCATTTCTAGCTAATTATGGCATTTGTTGGTTTTCGCCGCTTCAAAGTATTCTTTTTGGTTCACTCGCTCAGATTTCGCTCACGGCCTACACTGTGATGATGCACCGCTAAGCAAATGGTCTTTCCACCCAGTTTTTTGCCCTGCCAGGCTTGCTGCAAAAAATGTTGAAAGGTTATGGCTGCCGCCCCTTATTTTTGCCGCCAAATTCAGACCTTTAGCATGGTTAAGCGCCCAATAAAATTAATATACATAGTAGCTTTCAGCTGTTTCTTGGCCACTTTTGGCAGCCCGATTTTGGCACAGGATCACGGCAATGCAGCCGAACACAACGCCCACGGCGAACACGCTGCTACCCCAAAAAAGATGGACCCGGGTAAGGTGCTGATGGAGCATATTTTAGACAATCACGAGTATCATATAGCCGATTACAACGGGCACGCCATTTCGCTGCCGCTGCCCATTATATTATACTCATCGCAGCGGGGATTTGCCGTTTTTTCAAGCAAAAATTTCGAACACGGACATGCAGCCTACAAAGGGTATCGATTAATTAAAGACGAAGTGAACGGACACGAAACCATTGTGGCGGTTCAAGACGATGGCGTTACCATAGACGAACATGTAAAAGTGCTTGACCTTAGTCTTACCCGCAACGTAACGCAGATGCTACTGGCTTTAACGCTCCTGGTGGTGTTGATGATAAACGTGGCCAAAAAATACCGTGGTGGACTAAAAGCCCCGTCCGGTTTCCAAAATGCCGTGGAGCCCGTTATAACCTTTGTAAGAGATGAGGTGGCAAAGCCTAATCTGGGCCATAAGTATCAAAAGTACATGCCCTATTTGCTCACGGTGTTTTTCTTCATACTCATCAACAATTTGGTGGGCCTCATACCCGGCTCGGCCAATGTGACCGGAAATATAGCTGTCACGTTGGTTTTAGGCGTCATAAGCTTGAAGGTTATTTTGTTTTCGACCAATAAGCATTTCTGGGGCCACATTTTTAATCCACCCAATGTGCCCCTGCTGGTAAAGTTTATATTGGTACCCGTGGAGTTTTTGGGTATTTTTATTAAGCCCATTGCCCTCATTATTCGTTTGTTTGCCAATATGGTGGCGGGCCACATGATTATTGTGTGCCTCATTTTGATGATTTTTATTTTTGCACAGTTGGCTCCTGCAGCTGGCATCGGTTTCAGCCCTGTATCCATTGCCTTTACCGTGTTTATTTACTGTATTGAGCTATTGGTAGCTTTTATTCAAGCCTTCATTTTTACCAACCTCACGGCCGTGTTTATTGGTCTTAGCATGGAGGGCGATCATGGACACGAAGAAGCCGCAACCCACCACTAAGAAACCCCTAGCATTACATCATTCGCAATTACCATAGATTTTCTAACTTTCAATAAAATCAACCATTATGTCAATCATGAACATCATGCTGGAAGTAACCGGCAGCTACTCTAACCTTGGTGCCGCTATTGGTGCAGGTTTAGCCGCCGTGGGCGCTGGTATTGGTATCGGTCAAATTGGTAAAGGTGCTGCCGAAAGCATTGCCCGCCAACCCGAAGCCGCTAACGACATTCGTGGTGCAATGATCCTTACTGCAGCGTTTGTAGAAGGTGTTGCCCTGTTTGCTGTTATTGTATCGGCACTTGCCATTTTTATCAAGTAAAATTATTACTGGTAAAAAGCTTCCTAACCTTAAAAAAACTGCACGCAACGCACAGGGCCGCGTGTGCAGTTTTTAATCTTCAACTTCTAAATTTAGTATAATGCATCCCTTGCTCAACCCCGATTTGGGTCTTATAGTTTGGACCGCGGTGGCCTTTTTTATTGTGCTTTTTTTATTGCGCAAATTTGCCTGGAAGCCCATTTTGAGTAGCCTTAACGAACGCGAAGCCTCTATTGCCGATAGCCTTGCCACCGCCCAGCGCGTAAAGGCCGAAATGGCCCAACTGCAAAGCGAAAACGAAGCCCTGCTGGTGAAGGCCCGCGAAGAGCGTACCATGATGCTGAAAGAAGCCAAAGAAACCCGCGATAAAATAGTGGGCGAAGCCAAAGAGCAGGCTAGAGAAGAAGCGTCAAAAATTATTGCCGAAGCGCAGGTTGCCATCAACAACCAAAAAATGGCAGCCCTAGTAGATGTCAAAAATCAAGTGGGTACATTGGCCCTTGAGGTGGCCGAAAAAGTGCTGCGCACCCAGCTTTCTACCACTGCAGAGCACGAAAAATACATTAGAGAAATTACCCAACTGTCGAACTTTAACCAGAATTAAAGTAGGCCTGAATAGTTTTCTCAACGCTACACCAAAATTACCATGCTAAATCCCAAACTGGCTGCACGATACGCTAAAAGCTTGATTGATCTTGCACAACAAGACAACCTGCTGGAAGAGGTTTTTGCAGATATGACTCTTATACAACGTACCTGCAAGAACAATCCCGAATTGGTGAGGGTATTGAAGAGCCCAATTATAAAGGCGGATAAAAAGGAAAGTATTTTGCACGCCATTTTTGATGCTAGCGTAACCCGCCATACTGCGCTGTTTATTGGTTTGCTGGCTCGCAAGGGTCGCGAAAACGTGCTGGATGAAATATCTAATGCGTTTGCGGATCAATACAGGGCCATAAAAGGTATTGTAAAAGTAAAACTAACTACTGCCACCCCGGTTACTGCCGAACTGCAAGGCTATTTGATGGCCCAGCTGAAAACCACATTTCCAGATGTGAACAGCTTTGAGCTTGATGCCAGCATTGATGAGGAGCTTATTGGTGGCTATAAACTGGAAACAGATAACATTTTGGTGGATGTGTCAATAGCCAAAGGCTTGAATGCTGTAAGCAGACAGTTCAAAAACAACGATTATATCTACAATATTCGATAGGTTAACGGTTAGGGTTATACATTATTAAGAAACGGGGCGCTGTAGGGTGCCCCGTTTTTTTTGCACTATTCGCCAAGCACCTACGTCTTGATTCAAGGCCTTTTTTTCTCGTTGCCAGCGGCTTTTATTGAACGGTAAAAGCGGCTTCACTTTTGCGGTGAACGTTTAGCGACGGACGCCTTTAGCAGGGGGTTGATTTTTTGGAGCGCTTTTCTTTTTGCCGCCACCGTGTACGTACACAATGCGCTGGGAAACCTTGCATGGACGGGACAGCAACCATGGCCACCTACCAAAGCGGCAATTCCAACCTCAATCACGGCCGCCTTATCCAAACCGAAATGCACTTGTACGGCTGCCGCCCGGGCATCTACATCCGCGCCCTTGTGGTGCAAACCACGCTGCCCGGGCCTGCTGTGTCCGCGGTGATAAATGGGTTTACTTGTTTTGGCAAATGGTGTAGCTTTACCACTGGCAACAAGATCTTTGAATTTTGCAATCAGTGAGGTACTCCCGCACGGGCGGGAAAACTTGTTGTGGCCGTGGTGGCCTATAGCAAGCTTCAAACCGGTACGGCTAGTAGCTTTAGTTACCTGTCCTCCGCCTTCGCTCGTGCCTCACGAATGCAAAAACCGCATGATTAGCAAAGGCCATGCTTTGCTTTGCGGTGTTGTCTGCAGGGTTATTTTTATGATTAAATGATTAGCATAATGAAAGCCCTGGCTTGGTTTGGGCAGCGGGTGGTGTGGTGTGGAGAAGGTTTTTTGTTGTGTTCACCAAGTAGGCGCCAGAACGCAGAAAAGTACATGCTTTCTAGTGCCCATGAATATTTAACGGCTACAAAGGGCTGCTTGAACTAGAAGTGCCTGATTAAATGCAACATCAAAATATTCAGAGAAAAGTAACGGCTAGGCACACGATGGAGTCCTGCGCCTACTTCAGGGGGGCGGCGTAAAAAGTTGTAGTTACGGTTGAACGTGGTCGAAGTTCCGGTGCGTGGGACACAGCACCGGGGCGTTAGGGTGGGGCAGAACGGACACCGCACAAGGGCGGAGCGGATACTAACCGGGGCGGAGGGGTGGATAAATGCCAAGAGCGGATTGATTTTGGATACGACCAATTCTGTTTAAATGACACTTTTTCTCTGTGAATTAGAAACTGTGACAATCCCCTGTTCTAAATAGCGCTCAGCAAGTTCAAGCCTTCCAGCGGATCCATTTTCGATACTGTATAACAACTCTTTGGGCCGCATTAACTTCACATTTAGCGGTAGTGAATACTCAGGCAGATTCATTTGTAAAGGTTTTTGCAAGCCGATAAACAGACCAATATTCCCATTCTCATCATCAAGTGACCAATCCTGAGGCGCTCCATCTATCTGAATCTGTACTGAAAGGAAAGTGCTTTTTTCTATTCTCTCAGCAAAATCCATCACATTTGGAATAATCTTGCCAAGTTCATAGATCAAATTGGCCTGCCAGCTACTGCTAAATGTTGGTTGCGATATAAGATCATCAGTTTCTAAATACACCTCATAAGGCTGGCCGCTACCATCACTCAAACCTTTGGTTACCACAACCTGCGTGCTAGCATCGGTTTGGTATAATTGCAACCAACGTTCGCCTCCTGGCCATGCAGGATAGCCATGGTGAACTGGATTCAGATGCTGGATTTCAAATTCAGTTAATAGCTCCATTTCATTTCCTTTTAAGTTTCTTATTGCCTTCCACATCGGCATCGTAATAAGCCTGGTCCCAAGTAAACGTAGCGTCGGCGTTCATTTCCCTATCGAAATGAATTTCAATATTGTTGAAACGTTCGGACGTCAATAATGCAGCATTGTATATTCGAAAGAACTCAATCCTGTCTGGATAATTCATCATGTAATCGTTGTACGGGATGTTGTTCAGGGAATAACTCACTCCTCCCTCCGTGAAATTATCTGCAATTTTTACTTTGTAATAAATAGCTGAATAGTCATCAATGGAGACTTGTTGTCTTATTGATTTTTTAATTAATGCCAAAGTGTCATCTCTTAACATGTTTTGATATTTTTAATTATTAAATATTTTTGGTTGTTGCCTAACTCCATCAATTGTTTCTGTAACCTTAAAACCTGTTGGACGTGACGGTTTTAAAGGATCACCATATTCAACTAAAATTTTAATTTCTACCCTTGTCGGCGGCACTTGCTTTAGTAAAGTCTCCCAATTATTTTCCATCGTCTTCCATTGGCTCAAATTTAGGGTAGATGTCATTGGCACCAAATTAAGTTGTTCACCGGCGCCATCAAAACGGCTGCCTATCAAATGTCCGCCTTGGTCGGTAGGGTTACCGTCTTTAGCTCCTTTGCACTTTACTGATTGCTGGTAGCCGTTACGGTCTCTGGGGGTTAAGTTTAGCTCGGCCTCTACATTTGTTACACGCCCCTGCCCATCTGTAGTGTACTTGTGAGGGGTAGTGCCATTATTAACAACCCTATACTCGGCATTAGGTTGGGGCTTATTAAGCTCTTTGTTCCACGAACCAGACCCTCCGGCTTCGGTCTCTACCACAGTCTTTCCATTTACTGTTGTTATAGTTTTTGGTTTATCAATATCCTTGGCACTTTCAGCTATTTCGTCTGCCGAGTATGGTGTGCCGGTACGATGATCCACTAAATCAGCGTCATTTGCCTTGTAAACCTTCACATCCGAGGGCGGTGTTTTTTCAATTCCAACGGTAACCTCCTGCCCCCCTTCTACATTCTTCGTTAGTATTTTATCATCCCCAATATTCTTAACCACCTTCCCATTATCCGCAGCATTTTTTAACGCGTTGGCACTTGGGTGGCCAGTGGTGCCGTCGGGTATAAATTTTTGAACATCTGATATGCCGTTGCCTGCACCTTCAAGCACTTCTTTACCATTTGTAAGTGTTTTTACGGGGCCTAGTATGAGCATAGCAGCCTGCACGCCATGCTTACCGCCTTGGTGTTTGGCCCTGTCGCCACCGGCTGTACATTCTGCAACGCCGCTAGCACTGCTTAGCATTTGCTTCAGCTTATCTCCATTCAGCGTTTTTATACCATTCCAAATTCCACTCACCGTTTCCTTCGGTTTTCTCACAATTTCCATCCCAGCTTTTACCAATTGTACCACCCCGGTTATCTCGTCTATTAGCTGGTTAGCGCAACCACTTATTACGGCAGGGGCTTTAAAAGGGCTTTTATCATACGCAGCTTTTGCCGCAGCATCGGGTCCAACACTTCGACTTCGCCTGCCTTGGTCCCATATTTTGTCGGGCATAGCACCATTGTTGATGATGTCTTTGCCTATATCGTAAATAGCAGCTACCGATTCCAATAAATCCATGCTTTTTTTCTGAAATCGTTCCCCATTATCTACCCCTATATCTTCCCCATCGTTCACTTGCTCTGGTGTTCGCAGCTTTTTTACTTCGTCATCGGCTTGGTTTTTTATCTCGTCTTTTACCGCCTGTAGCTGTGTACCCACCTTAGCATTAACGGCCATGCCGGGTTTGTATTCCACTTCGTATTTCCATTTGCCATTTTCTATACAGGCTTTAATGGCTATATCTTGTGTAAATGTTTTATTGTTAAATTCGGCAGTAGCTGCATCCTGTTGTGTTGCATCCAAGGTGGATGCAGTCGTTTTTACTATTGTGTTTTTTATTTTTCCTGTGGCACAGTCAAAAAGATAGAACTTTACACTGTTTTTTGTGGACCGATCCAAAAAAGTTTTGAGGCGTTCTTTATTATTCTTAAAATAGTCATCAAGCCTTCTCGAATCATCCGAAGGGAGTCCTTCAGAAGGACATTTTACAGTAACGGGTGGGTAGGAAAAAATAACTACTGCGTTCTCAATATCTTCGTTTTGATCAACTATACCAGAGGAAACTGTAAGCGGGGTTGCTGCGCCTACGGTATATTCGACTTCCTGTTCAATTATTTGGCATTCGCCGTTTACTTTTACTCTTTTGAATCTAACTTTTCTAGCGCAGGTCTCCGCCTGCGTTCGCTGCACACCATTGCCGTCAAGCTAATGAAGGTGGTGGAAGCTATGCCTTGGGTAACATTCACAAAGCGGTGGAGGCTGGAATCAATTTAGAGGATCGGTTGACAGCGGAGTATCTTATTAACTACCCTTTTAAAAACAATATATTAATTTTTTTTTTGGGGCAGTAAGCCGCAGCGCCCGGTTGGGCCTCGGTTCGGGCTGTCCTCGGTACACACCGGCCGTTGGCCGGCGGGTACCATCGTCCATC
>RDXD01000308.1 GCA_004292575.1 Bacteroidota bacterium | reverse complement strand
GTCCATGTCAAAGTATTCGCACCCAAAGACAAACCACTTACGGTTGCATTAGGAGAATTTGTATTGCTGAAACTGATACCAACGCCTGCACTCCACACACCTGTTCCAACCGTAGGCAAGTTGCCATTCAATGTGGTGGTAGTCGCGCAAATGGTTTGGTTTGTACCTGCACTTGCCACCGTAGGCAAAGCATCACGCGTGATAGCTACTGTACTTTCGCTGTTTGCACAAGTGCCATTGCTTGATGTCCATTTGAATATATAACTTCCTGCCACAGTTAAACCACTTGCCGTTGTGTTATTTGCATTGGCATTGCTAAATGTTACAGATGCTCCTGAAGGTGCACTTGCCACACTCCAAACACCCACACCTGTTGTAACAGCATTTGCAGTCAAGTTTTGAGTTGAAATACAAGTTGCACCTGCCACTGTAGTAATTACTGAAGTAGTAGGCAATTCATCACGAATGACTGTTATATCACTTGTAGAAGATGTGCAAGTACCATTCGAAATTGTCCATCTGAACACATAGTTTCCTGCTGTTGTCAAGCCATTTACGCTTGTTGTATTTTGAGAAGCATTGCCAAATGTAACAGCCACAGGCGAACTCACCACACTCCACATACCACTACCCACCGCAGGCAAGTTGCCATTCAAGTTGATAGAAGTCGCACAAGTATTTTGGTTTGCACCTGCATTCGCTACTGTAGGCAAGGTTTCGCGTGTGATTGTAACAGTGCTTTCGCTTGGCGCACAAACACCATTTGAAATTGTCCATTTGAAAGTGTAAATGCCCGCTACAGTCAAGCCACTTGCGGTTGCTGTCTGGCTGTTTGCATTGTTAAATGCCACATTCGCACCTGAAGGAACGCTTACTACTGTCCAAGTGCCTGTTTCGCCCACACCCGCCGAATTACCTGCCAACGTATAAATGTTGTTACAAGTATTGTCATTTGCACCCGCCACTGAAGCTGTAGGATTTGAAATGCGCGTGATAACCACTGTACTCACACTATTGGTACAACTTCCATTAGAAATCGTCCATGTCAAAGTGTGTGATGTACCCGCTACCAAACCACTTACAGTCGCTGTA
>RDXD01000313.1 GCA_004292575.1 Bacteroidota bacterium | reverse complement strand
CCAGCTTGGCGGCTTCGGCCTGGCCTTTTACGCCGCCACCGGTAGCATTGATTTTTACATCAAACTTATCGGCAGTTTCGGTGGCCTTCATAGGCAACTCTACCTGATTTTGGAGGTACACCAGTGGAAAATAGGCTTTGTAATCTTTATCGTTGATGATGATGTTGCCACTGCCCTTGCTGATGAAGACGCGGGTAACGGCTTCTTTGCGACGGCCAACGGCATTTTTTTGTTTTTCCATTATGGGGGAAATTTGGTAGTTAATGTGTTGAAATGGTACGCCCTGCATGCGGGGCTGGTTTTAGAATTTCAGCGCTTTTGGTTGCTGTGCAGTGTGGGCGTGCTTATCGCCAGCGTACACAAACAGTTTTTTGTACATTTTGCGGCCCAGCTTGTTTTTGGGCAGCATGCCTTTTACGGCGCGCTCCACAATGGCTTCGGGCCGGCGCTTAATGAGGTTTTTGGCGGTTTCTTCGCGCAGGCCACCGGGGTAGCCGCTAAAGTTTTGGTACAGTTTGTCTTCAAACTTGTTGCCGGTAAAAATCACCTTTTCGGCGTTCAGCACAATTACGTAGTCGCCCGTGTCCACGTGCGGGGTGTAACTGGCTTTGTGCTTGCCCCGCAGTACGGCGGCAATTCTAGCACACATGCGGCCTACGGTTTGATTGGTGCCGTCAACAACGTGCCACTCACGCTGTACGGAAGCCTCGTTCGCATGTTTTGTTGTAAAATGCAGTTTACTCATTACTTAAAAATTTTGGGTCAGCATCGCCATCCCGACGCTTTTACCCGGTTAAAAATTTGGACGGCAAAGGTAACGGTAGGCAACTTACCCAACAAGTATTTTGGGCACTATTTTTTAAGCTGCCTTTGTAACGCATTGATTTTCAATAAAAAATTTGTCGCGTTTTTGAAGTCTTGTGGTTTTTTGGGGGAATTTTCGGCATTTAGAGGCGGTTGAGGTGGTGGTTGAAGTGGCGTTGTTGCGCCCGATCTCTACACATAGAGACGAACGGCACGACCGGGAGGCGTTGTTCCGCACGATTTCTACACTTGGGGAGGGAGGCATGACCGGGAGGCGTTGTTCCGCCCGACGCGACGAAGGAGCTTCGGTCGGAACAATGGGTAAGGAAATTACGTAGTGGTAGTTATAGTAATCACCGTTCCGACCGATTTCTACCCTGTAGAGACGGGCGGAACTGCATTGTTTCGGCCGCATCCCTATTTTATGGTAGAAGCAACCGAAAAGCTGATTTTTGGGTAAGCTAAAAAACGTTGCGTAAATTCACCATAAAAATTAATTAGTGGCACACAGTAAATATACCGCTGCAATAGAAACCAACATCATCTATCATGTTTACAACCGCGCAATTGGACAGGCGCAATCGTTTCTGGAAGATGCTGACTACCATCGGTTTCTAGGCACCATCTCGTCCAAATTACTACCTGTTTCAGAGATTTATGCTTACTGCTTGTTGTCAAATCACTATCACTTCATGTTAAAAGTAACCAGCCAACCGCTGCACTTTTCAAAAGCGATGGGTGAATTGGGTGTGAGCTATGCCAAATGGTTTAACCAAAAGTACAGTCGGCAGGGCGCGCTTTTTATCAGCCCATTTAAGCGATTGGCTTTGGCATCCGATATTGAGCTGGCGTGGCTTCCGTGGTATATTCACCGAAACCCTTTGCACCACGGTGTGACACAGCATTGGGCCGATTACAAGTGGTCCTCCTTTTCGGCATACGCCACTGGTAAACCCACGAAGCTGAATACCAATTTTCTACTTGATTTTTACGGTGGACGCGATAAGATGGTTAGGCACCATGCGGCTAACGACGCTCTGTGGCGGGGTGAAAGCTTTGAAGATTGATTGGCGTTGTTCCGCCCAGCCTCTACACATTGAGACGAAGGCGCGACCGGAGGTGTTGTTCCACCCGATCTCTACACATAGAGACGAAGGCACGACCGAAGGGAGTTACGGTCGGAACAACTGATAAGGCATTTAGGTAGCGTTTCTACCCTGTAGTTACGGTCGGAACAACTGATGAGGTTAACAAAGGGAGAATGGCCTTATCTACCGATCCGACCGAAGCTTCGCTAAGCTGCGCGTCGGACGGAACGGGCGGAACGGTGTTGTTCCGTCCGATTTCTACACATTGAGACGAAGGCACGACCGAAGGGAGTTACGGTTGGAACAACTGATAAGGTTAACGAAGGGAGAATGGTCTTTTCTGCCGTTCCGACCGAAGCTTCGCTAAGCTTCGCGTCGGGCGGAACGGGCGGAACGGTGTTGCTCCGTCCGATTTCTACACATAGAGACGAAGGCACGACCGGAGGGAGTTACGGTAGGAACAACTGATAAGGTTAACGAAGGGAGAATGGTCTTTTCTGCCGTTCCGACCGAAGCTTCGCGTCGGGCGGAACGGGCGGAATGGCGCCGCCTACTTGCGCAGCACCAAGGTTTTTTGCACGCCATCGGCGGTGCGCAGGTGCAGGTAATACTGACCGGGCAGCAGCAGGCCCAGCGGCAAGGCCAGTTGTTGATGGCCGGTTTGCAAGGCCGCATCGGTACGCAGCAGGGTGCGGCCTGCCACATCGGTAAGGGTGGCGGTGGCCCGTTGGTTGGCGGCGCTGTACACCTGCACCAGGGCTTGGCTGCCCACAGGGTTTTGCACCAGCCCCACAATGGTGGTGGGTGCTTTGCCTTTTACCAGCAGCACGGTGCGGCTGTATTGATGGCTGCCGTTTTTATGGTTGGTTTTGAGGCGGTAGTAGTTGGCGCCCTGGGGTGCGTTGCTGTGCAGGCGTTGGTAGCGCTGCCCAAGTGGGGCCACGCTGGCCAGTGTGCTAAAGCGGTTGCCATCCGCACTGTGCTGCAGCTCAAAGCCGGCCAGCGTTTTGGTGTCGGCTATCTGCCAATGCAGTTGGGCATCGGTGCCCTGCCAGCGGCCTTCGAAGCTGAGGAGCTGGACGGGTAACGTGAGGACGGTGTTGAGGTTGTAGCCGAAGGTGAAGTAGCTGTAGCTGGTGAGGGGTTTGGTAATCACTTCGCCGTTTGAGGTGTTGAGTCGGGCTTCGGGCGGCGAACCAGCGTCGTTGAAATTGTTGTTTGTAGAGGTGAAGTTCCACTCGCCCAAAGCGGTAGATGGGCGGGTAAGGATGGCGACATTCATGTTTGAGGTAGGGTCTTGAAAGCTGGAAGGGTAGGTGATGAGCCAGTTGCTGGCGCTTAGTGTTGGAGCTATGTAATTGAGCGTTATGCGGCCATCTACATTTCCCGCCGTTTCGCTTACGCTCCAATATTCATTTTGCTGTACACCCGCTACCATAGTGGACTTGGAGGAGCCTGACGGATGCCCTGTAAAGTACTCACCCACCAGCGTACCAGTGTTGATGGTGGTGTGGGGCGTAAAGCTAATGGGCCGATAACCGCTGTTTACGGGTGCACCGCTTTTACCTACAGGATAAGTGAAGGGGGTAGTAGAATTGTACTGCTTGGCTAGCGGGCCGTTAAAAAACTTAGTACTATTTGGCGTACCACCAATAGTAGTGCTAGAACCCAGCGTGAGCGGCCTTGTGCTATTGGTAGTTACAACGCCATTGGTGAAGGTAAAGCTGCGGTCAACATTAGTGGTGGCATCCCAGGTAAGGTTGGCGGTGTTGTTTACGGTTGCGTCTGATGCAGTAATGGTGCCGCTACCGCCTGTAATGGTTTGTAAAGCTGTTCCGGTAAGGTTCAACTTACCACTGTTAGGGCTTACTGCATTGTAGGCACTTATTAAACTGCCGGTGCCAGTTAGCGTGATATTGCCTTTTACTTCAAAGCCAGTACCAAATCCATGAGATGCGCTATTGGTTCCATCAAAGCTAAGGTTGCTTAGCGTACTACCATTGCCAATGTTCAAATTTCCGTTGATGAGCATGGGGCTACTGTTGATGTTATTGTTGAGGACAGTAACAGTGCCGGTACCAGTTACCCCTATGTTGAAATTGCCTTTTATAATGCAATTGCCATCGGCAGCGCCGCTTAATATAGATGTAGAAGAGTTCCAGTTGAAATTGCCATTGGTACTCTCAAAAGTAAGATTAGGATATTGCATGCCAGCTGCTACGGTTACGGGTGTGGTGGCAGCCGCAGTGTAACGATAAGTAAACGTAGCACCACCTGAACCGTTAGGAATGGCAGCAATACCACCCTGATAAAAATCACGATACTTAGCGGCACTCGACGTATTGGTTTTGATAATCTGAGCCGCTGAACCCATCGACCATGTGGCATCGTTTGTAGTACCCGAATTATCCTCATAACTTGATGTAGATTTAGACCTTGCAATCTCTAACTCACCGCCTGTATTAATCGTCAGCTTGTCAAGGTCTAAATCTACATCAAGGGTTATTTTATTGCCATTTTGTATAACTACCTCGGCACAGTTACCTGCATTAGGGTATGAACAGGCACTTACAAAATTGGTTCCATCATTGCTCATTTGCCAACTACTTGGTGCGCTCCAATTACCTGTACTTGCAACATTGCTCCGGTAAAAGGGTCGGGTTGCATAGCTATACTGCACAGCGTTTGATGGTGTTAGGCAACTGCCGCGGGTGATTTCTGCATAAAACTGGTAGTTCTGCAACTGGGCTACATTACCACTAATACTCATGTTTGCAAGATTGGTGTTTGCAGCAGTAATGGTGGGGTACAAACCAGTTTGAATACCGCTTGCATTTTCCCACGCATTGGTAAGCGGGTTGTAATAACGCCACACAATTGCATTGCTACCGGTACCAAAACCAGCGAAGTTGACTGAAAATATAATTGGCACTGTACATGCTGTAAAATCTAATGGCTGAGGGCTAAAGGTAACCGAGCTACCACCCACTGTGTAGGGCCCCACACCCAAGTTGCTACAATTTGCCGTAGTACTGTTTGTCCATTGGCTGGCTTGGTAAGTAGCACTTGGGCCGGTTATACTTGAATTTCTGACCTGCGTAAAACCCGGATTTTTGCCACAGTTGCCATCGTAGCTGGGATTGTTTACCCGATCAATATTCGTTCCCGACTTTAGCAGCTCCATGTAGTCGTTACCGTTGAAGCCAGATGAGCCCGTTTCGGTTTGGTTGGGAGACAATGATGGGCAAAGTGTAGCACTTGTGCCTAACCGAAGCACAAACGTAGCGCCAGAAGCAATGCTACCCGTTAAATCAATAGTGTTGACATCAGTGGTGCAGCCCGAGCCGTCGCCAATATTAGTGACCCGTATGCTATATTGATTTGGGGTAGCGAGGTTGATGGTGCTACCGGTTGGGTTAAAGATTTCAATATAACTCAGCCCGCCCAATGCCGCATCGTACACTTCCGAAATAAACAACTCCGTACCACTAGTGGCAGCCCCGCAAATTGTACCCGCAGCAATGGGTGTAAAGTCGGCAGATGAATTACCTGCACAACCTGAAGCATTCAGCACCGACACTTTACCATTAAGCGCGCCGGCTGGTACATCGGCAGTAATGGTGGTGGAGTTTATGATGGTGTATGTAGTGGCACTTACCCCTCCAAATCGTACGCCGGTGGCACCTGTAAACCCGGTACCCGAAATGGTAACTACTGTACCCACCGGCCCGGTAGCAGGCAAAAAGGACGTAATGGTATTGCCAGGGACGCAAGCTACAGGTTCGCACGAAATACTTAAATCATCAAATGCCAAGTTTCCTATATCTCTTGAATATGTAAACCTAAACTGACTTAGCCCGGCAGGTAATGCAGGCGAAGAGGATGCATTATAGGTTACATTGGTACCCGTAGTTGGCAAATTAGTACGGTTATGCACGGTGACCCAGGCAGTTCCATTCCAACCCTCAATAAGCAGCGCTGAAGTGGCGTCAGTAGTCTGAATTTTCACCCAAAAAGTTAGTGACGAGGCAATAGAAGCCAAATTGGATGTAACCACTCTATCATCGGAAGCATTAAACTGTAACGATGGACTAGCAACTCCAAAGTTTGTGGCAGTTGCTAAGGTGCCCATAGATGTAAAAACCCAGCCGCTCGGTGGTGTTGAGCCGCCAGCAAAGCCCTCGGACAAGCAAGGCCCTGCGGCAACCGTTAACGAAGCTGCATTGCTCGAAGCGCTGGTGCAGGGCGCTGTACCGCTTACTATACAGCGGTAAATATAGCCATCCAAGGCTGTGGCGGTGCTACTTAGCGTTAGTGTGGCGGTGGTAGCGCCGGTATAAATGCCGGTATTTGCAAGGTTTGTCCATCCATTTCCATCATTTATCTGCCATTGGAAGCCGGTGGCATTGCTGACCGTTACCGAAAATGTGGTACCTGCCGGCGAGGTTACGGAACGATTTACGGGTTGAGTAGTAATGCTTGGTGGGGTACTGATGCTAACCGCCGTTGGCC
>RDXD01000307.1 GCA_004292575.1 Bacteroidota bacterium | reverse complement strand
TACCGCCCAATTATATCCCGAGTGCAGCCGGTGAGTTCCCGTATACAAGTGGTATACAGCCCGATATGTACCGAGGAAAACTGTGGACGATGCGGCAATACGCTGGATTTTCTACCGCCGAGGAGAGCAACCAACGCTACCATTATTTACTTTCCCAAGGAGTAAGTGGCCTTAGTGTGGCTTTTGATTTACCTACACAAATAGGGTACGATAGCGATCATCCATTGGCCGAAGGCGAAGTAGGGAAGGTAGGCGTAGCTATTGATAGTTTGGAAGATATGCAAGTGCTGTTTAAAGGCATAGAATTGGAAAAGGTGAGCACCAGTATGACCATTAATGCCACGGGTTACATTTTGTTGGCGCTTTACGTGGCGGTAGCAAAGCAGCAGGGTGCCGATTTGCAACAAATTAACGGTACCATACAAAATGATATTCTCAAAGAATACGCTGCCCGGGGCACTTATATTTATCCGCCTAAGCCCAGCATGCGCATCATTACCGATGTGTTTGAATGGTGCAGCCAGTCGCTGCCAAAGTGGAATACCATCAGCATCAGTGGCTATCACATTCGAGAGGCAGGAAGCACTGCCGTGCAGGAAGTGGCATTTACACTTAGCAATGGCAAGGCTTACGTACAGGCCGCCTTGGCCAAGGGCCTCGATATAAATGTGTTTGGTGCCCGGTTATCGTTTTTCTTTAATAGCCACAACAATTTGTTTGAAGAAGTGGCAAAGTTTAGGGCCGCCCGGCGCATGTGGGCCATCATTATGAAAAGCCTTGGTGCCACCGACGATAAAGCGCTGATGATGCGCTTTCACAGCCAAACAGGAGGCAGCACACTTACAGCCCAGCAACCCCTAAACAACATTAGCCGCGTAACCGTGCAAACCCTGGCCGCTGTACTGGGTGGCACACAAAGCTTGCACACCAATGGTTACGACGAGGCCCTGAGTTTGCCCACCGAGGAAGCCGCCCGCATTGCGCTGCGCACACAGCAAATTGTGGCCTTCGAAAGTGGTGTAGCCGACACGGTAGACCCACTGGCTGGCAGCTACTACGTAGAAGCCCTTACTGCCGAAGTAGAGGCGCAAGCTTGG
>RDXD01000395.1 GCA_004292575.1 Bacteroidota bacterium | reverse complement strand
GCAATCATTTTTTTTAAATCCAAGTGGTAGATTTTGTCATGGTGATTATGGTCTAAGTGACGCGGAGTGTGTTGCGTTCAAAATCAAAAATGATTACAGTTGGCATCGTCATCAGCAACTTTGAATGCTATGCATAGCGCGGGTTTTGGCAGTTTTAGTTTTGTGTATAACTTTCTCTTTGGCTTGCGGTTGGCCTAAACCAAGCTAAGACCTGTTGGGATTGCACTGCCCGTGTCGGGCTTTGGTAAGCAATTCGGTTTGTGCCAATATCTATAATCATCAAAGGTTTGCGCCTAAATGCAAGGTTTGTTTAAGTCTTAACATGATTGCTTGAACAAAACTGAGAATATAGATTGTTTTGGCTCATTTTGTTCAAACTTGATTTTTTACAACTGTATTATATTAATATTTTCGCGTAAGATTTTGATTTCCCTAAACAAAACAGTTTTTTGAAAAATGTCGCAGCCAAGCATTGTGGAAAAACTCCATCTAAATGAAGAACGCAACCTGTTGATACAGGGCCTTCCTTCTAGCATTGAAAAGCAGTTTGCGAAGCTATCCTTCGCTAAAAATGTAACCCCCTTGCTCAGGACAAGGAAAATTGATTGGGCGTTGGTGTTTGCTGTTAACGAAAACCAGCTAAACACGATTTTAAAGGATGTATTGCCTGCCCTGCATGATGACGGCAAACTTTGGGTAGCTTATCCCAAAAGCACCAGTAAAATAAGCAGCGATCTCAACCGCGATTGCAGTTGGAGTGCGCTTACTGGTTGTGGTTACACGGGTGTGGCACAAGTTGCACTGGACCATGTGTGGAGTGCATTGTGGTGGAAGAAAGGAGATGTTAAAGAATTGTTGTTAAACGAAGTAGAGTTGATGCCGGAAGAAGTGGAGGCTTAAGGTTTTTTCAAACTTCCCTTCTGATGATGCTACCCAAGCCCTGCGCTTGGGTAGTTTTTTTTGTGATGTCCACGTCATTGTGTTTGTGCATTAACTTGGGTTATCCGCTAATACAGTTCTATTTCATCGGCAAAGATCCATGCATTTTGTTCGGCTCCCGGTTGGCCCATCGGTATTTTTCCGGGGCTGCTTGCCACAACTTTTACGTGGGTAGCCAGTACCGGCTTAAATTTTAGTTCGAATTTAAAAAGCCCGTTGCGCTCTGTTTCGGTGGGTGTTTTGGTGTCGATGCTCAGCTGTTTGGTGTACTTTTTGCCGTCGGTGCTTGTCCAAACCGTTATTTGGCTCGGCTTGTAAATCCAGTCGCCAGTTTTCTCCAATCCACAATATACCAACCTAGAAACGTCGATGGGCTTACCGATCGCAAAGACAGCCTCGCAATCTTTACCCTGCCAGCCTAGCCATTGCGGACCATGTACCTGATCGGTGGTACCTCTTAGGCCATCAACCAGGGCAAAGCCGGCCGGCTGCATCACGTTTTGATTTTGGGGCTTGTGTGTAAGCTTTGGCAACTTGC
Organism: Bacteroidota bacterium; assembly: GCA_004292575.1. GTDB lineage: Bacteria > Bacteroidota > Bacteroidia > Chitinophagales > Chitinophagaceae > Phnomibacter. The sequence goes on along the minus strand of RDXD01000395.1, from coordinate 19,370 downwards.
CGGTAGATTTGCTGATGGTCACTTTTCGCACAATCACTTGCTTTTTAAGCCCAGGTGCTTGCCTTTCGGCGGTATAGGTGCCCGTTTTGTTGAGTGGCACGGCAAAGCTTGCTCTGAGTTTGCGTAAGCTGTCACCGGCGGCATTATCCGCCAATTTCTTACTGCTGTTTGGCAGGTTTCCTTTGGTTGCTCCCAATTTTTCAAAAGCGGCATCTTGTGGCGTGGTTAACGCCACCAAGGCCGAGGGGTGGCCAGCGCTTACTTGCCAAAGCACATAACCTTGCTTGGGTTGGGGTAGCATGGTTTCCTGCATGTCGGCAAAGGCCTGGCTATAGTTTATGCCCCAATGGTCGAGTGTTTTAAGCAGGTTGGGTAGCCGCTCAGCAAAGCTACTCCAGCTTTGCTGGCGCTCTGAACTCCAGAGTACCTCGCTCAGCGCTGCCATGCGAGGAAAAACCATGTATTCAAGCTTTTTTGGGTTGTTGATGTACTCAGTCCACACGTTGCCCTGCGCTCCCATTACGTAAGCCGCCTCTTTGGGTGTAAGACTTTTAGGCACCGGGGCGTAGCTGTATGTCTTTTCAAGCGTTGTGTACCCGCCAATGGTTACACTATCCTCAAATTTGGTTTGGCTATGGTCAAAGTACACCCATCCTCCGGGTGTCATTACCACGGTATGTCCCATTTTAGCCGCTTCTATGCCTCCAGCTTCGCCCCGCCAGCTCATTACCGAAGCATTAGGGGCTAGGCCACCTTCTAAAATTTCATCCCATCCTATAATCTCGCGGCCTCGACCGTTCAAATACTTTTCCATTCGCCCAATAAAATAGCTTTGAAGCCCGTGTTCGTCTTTCAGCCCTTTTTGTTTTATTAAATTCTGACAAAATGCGCTGCGCTTCCAAGCTTCTTTGGGGCATTCATCGCCGCCAATGTGTATGTATTTTCCCGGAAAAAGCGTCAGCACCTCGTCCAAAACTGTTTCTAAAAATTGAAATGTGCTATCGCTTGGGCAAAACACATCTTCAAAAACGCCCCAGCTTTCCTGCACTTGTTTGGTGGTGGTGGGCCGTGTGGCTTGGCCCAGCTGCCAGTTCTTAGTGCTGGTAGGCTCTTGGGGAAAACAACTTAGCCAAGGGTAGGCTGCAATGGCAGCACTGCTGTGTCCGGGCATTTCTATTTCAGGAATAATGGTGATTTGCCGGGCAGCGGCGTAGGCCACCACATCTTTTACATCGTTTTGTGTGTAGAAGCCACCATGCGGCTGGTTGGTATTGCCAGTGCCGGGGTAGCGTCCAACAATGGTGCCGCCGCGCCAGGCACCCACTTCGGTAAGTTTGGGGTATTTCTTTATTTCTATCCGCCACCCCTGATCGTCGGTTAAGTGCCAATGAAAAGTGTTGAATTTAAACAAGGCCAGTTGGTCGATAAACTTTTTCACTACGGGCACGGGCATAAAATGTCGCGAAACATCTAAGTGCATACCTCGGTACGAAAAGCGCGGGGCATCTTCTATACGGCAGGCCCCAATGTTGGCGGTAGTAAAGGGTTTGGGTGGCAGCATTTGCAATAGCGTTGCCAAAGCCGGCATTAGCCCTCGGTCGGCATGGTCAATTACAATTTTAGTACCGGTAATGGTTATTAAGTAGCCTTCTGGGTTGGTTAGCGTACCGTCGCGACGCAATATCACTGCCTGCTTGGGCATGCCGGTATCTGCTACGGTAGCCAGCTTAAACCCGTAAGCCGACTGCAGCATTTGGTTGAAGGCTTCCACAATAGGCAGCTGTGCGGGGTCGGCGTAAGCCACTACCGTGCTAGGCGAAATTTGAAAGTCAGCATCGTCCCAAAGGCGATAGCTGTTGGGTGCTGGAACCATCGACTGCGAAAAGGCCATTATGGGCAATATAAAAGCGGTGACGGCTTTGGTTATGCGTTTGCTGAGTGTTGCAGGCTTCATGGGGGCAAAATTGGTTTTTAAAACAGTAGAAAAATAACAGCCAACTAAAGATTAGACTAGTACAAAAAGGGTATCGATTGCGTCAAATTACTATTTCGATATCGCAAAGGAACGGTTCTCGGCTTTGCGAAGTGGCGGACTTTTAGCACAAATGTTCAATTGAAAAACCGAACTTGAACCTTGCACTAAACTTTCATAGAAACACTAAACCCGCCATTTTGCAAAATCGATGTTACGTCTTCGTTGTTCTTTTTCAGTAGGTCTTTCGTCTGCAATTCAAGTGATTTAATTATTGTAACGTCCGATTCAAAACCGAAAAGTCGGCTTATTCCTGTTTCTCTTGTTTGGATTAAGATTTTCATTTTATATTCCTTACCGTAAGTTGCCTTTTCTAGTTTTGCTATTGCATCTTCTATTGTTTCATATTCTTCTTGAATTTTTACTGGAACTGGCATACCTTCAAAATGGTCTTTTAAAAATCCGTCAATTCCACTATTTCTTTGAACAGGAAAAGCATTTATGTTTTGTAAAATGGCTAGTTCTTTTTCAGTTTTCTCTTGATACTCGTTTGTTCCTTTATTCAATAGATTGGATTCTGAAATTATCATTTCTTCTAATCGTGATTTTGCGAGTTCAACCGCATCCTTTGAAATGTCAATTCCAATAAATTGTCTCTTTAATGATTTTGCTGAAACACAAGTTGTTCCACTGCCACAAAAAGGGTCAACAACCAAGTCGCCTTCGTCTGTAACGATGTTTAAAATTTGATTGAGTAATAAAACTGGTTTTTGAGTTGGGTATCCCGTTCTTTCTTTTGCTTTTGGATTTAAGTATGGAATTTCCCAAACGTCAGAAAGAGGAACACCTTTTTTCTCTTTACCTAAAATTACATTACCGTTTTCATCTCTTTTATAAACAGATTTTCCGTTTTCATCACGTTCTCTGTCTTGTAATATTTGGTCAAGATTTGTTGTGGCTGAATAATCTGTGTAAAGCGTATTGAATTTAAAGTCTTGTGTTTTAGAATAAAAAAAAATTACTTGATGAGCATTTAACAATCCTTTTTTCGCATTGGACCATCTCTTGTATGACCAAATAATTTCACTTTGGAAGTTCTCGCGTCCAAAAATCTTGTCCATCACAACTCTAATATTGTGCGATGCCGTTTTGTCGCAATGAAGAAATACACTTCCTGTATTCTTTAATACTCTTTTTGATTCTACTAAAACATTTTCAACAAGTTCTAAATACTCTTGAATAGAATTGTATTTGTCGTCAAATTCATACGTTTTAGAATTGTCTTTATTTGTAAGACTGTGTTTACGTTGAGTAAAAAAAGGTGGGTCAAAGTAAATCAAGTCAACTTTGTGGGCTTCAATTTCATTGAGTTTTTCAACGCAATTTCCGTGATAGATTTTATTAGTTTCCATTTTCGGGTGTCCTTTCGTTAGCAATTTGTGTCAAAATAGCTTTTAGGTCAACTCCTGAATAAGCTTTCAAGTATTCCCAAGCTTCATCACCACCATAATATTCTCCTTCCACACCTGCATAAAGTGTTTTCAAGGTTTCTTGAATTCTGATAGCTTGTTCTCTTTGAGGATAATAGAACATTAGTCTGATTGGCTTGTAACCGTGTTTTCTGATTACTTTAACTCTTGTATGTTCTTTTGTTATGTGGTCTCCGTCCGAAGTTGCATCTCTCCACTTAACTTCTATTGCATCATTTCCATTTAGAAAATCAATCTCAAAAGTTTTAGGTCGTTGTCCAATCGTGTTTTCTATCTTGGTCTTAATGCCATCAGGAAATTTAAAATTCAAACATAAAGTTGCAGCATCTTCAAGGAATGAGCCTGCATATTTGTAAAGAAAGCGTCCAGTATTTTGATATTGGTCAATAAGTTGTCCTTCTTCTGACGAAATACCTAAAACACGATAAACAAGGTAATGAGAATTGTCGTCAGCTTTCATTTCTTCTGTTCTGGCTTCAATTTTACCTTTCAAGGTTGCAGAATAAATTTCAGCTAAATTCTTTATATTTTGTATTAATTCGTCCATTCGTTTTTTGATGTATGAATTGTTTCGCAAGATACGAAACTTTGTTTGGTTGCCGGTCGTCCTGCAATGAGGCATAGCGCTTTAATACCCTTTATTTCAGCACCGGCAATATCAGCTTACTGGCTACACCTTCAGTATGAAATACCTTGATGTTGCAGGGTTGAAAGTCGCTGGCATTAGCGGTGTAAATATCTACAAATTTTTGTGGGTTCATGTCCACCAATGGAAACCAACTGCTTTGAATTTGAACCATCACCCGATGCCCTTTCTGAAAGGTGTGGGCTACATCGGGCAAGGCAAAGTTTACTTTGGTAATCTTATTAGGCACAAATGGCTCAGGATTTTCGAAGCTGTTTCGAAATTTGCCTCTCATTACTTCGCCCCGCACCAGCATGGCATAGCCGTTCATTTGTTTATCGCCGGCATATACGGTATCGGGGCCGGCTGTAGTTTCGGCCACGTTGTCCGGAAATACATCTATCAGTTTTACCACAAAGTCGGCATCGGTGGTGTTTATGCTCACCATTAGGTCGGCTATCAATTCGCCGCCAAGCGTAAGCGGCTGTTCCAGCGGTTCTGTTTCAAAAGTTATTACGTCGTTTCGCTGGCGGGCAAAACGCTGGTCTGCCGCCATATATTCACGGGTTCGGTTTTTTATGGTATCGGTGCCTTCGTAGGGTACTGGCTGGCCGGGATTACTGGTGTAAGTGGTGTAGGTGGCGGTGCTGTCGGGCCGCACCTTGTAACCCAGCGGCTTGGGATGTGCGGGCATTAGCTTACCACCGGGATGCAGATGGTAGGCTTGCGGTGAACTTGTAACAGGCGGCCACTGGGCAAAGGTTTTCCACTGATTCTCACCCGTGAAAAAAATGGTTGCCTCGGCGAGTGAATCTTTCGGTGTCTTTTTGTTAAGGTGCTGCTCAAAAAATGGAATCTCCACGTTTTGTTGGTACCACTGGCTGGTTTTGCTGCCAAACTTAACTTTTCCCAAGTTTTCGCCTGTGCTGCGGCCGCCCCAAGCCCCATGAAACCATGGACCCATCACAATTTTATTGTACGTGCCGGCATTATTTTGGCTTTCAATGGCTTTGTACAAATTCCAAGCACCAAAGCAATCTTCGGCGTCGAATGTCCCGCCAACTACCAGCATGGCAGGCTTCAATTCAAACATGCTGCGCCGGGCATCGCGGGCTTTCCACCAATTATCATAGTTGGGGTGGGTCATCAGATCATTCCAAAATGCTATGCTGTCGCCCAAAAAGCGTTTACTAAAGCCGCCAATGGGGCCGGCTTCCAAGTAAAACTTGTACAAGTCGGGTTCTGTTATGGCAAAGCCTGGATTGTACTTTGGCGTAGGCAAGGATCGAGGCACACCAAACCCTTTGTAAAAATTAAATCCATCCATCAGCATAAAAGCACCGTTGTGGTGAAAGTCGTCGCCCATAAACCAATCGGTTACAGGTGCCTGGGGGCTAACGGCCTTTAGCGCCGGATGACCGCTTAGGGCTGCCATGGTGCTATAAAAGCCCGGGTACGAAATGCCAAATACACCCACGTTTCCATTGTTGTGCTCGGTGTTCTTTACCAACCAATCGATGGTATCATAGCTGTCGCTGGCTTCATCGTAAGCATTACCGGTTTTTTCGGCTATGTGCGGCCGCACGTCCACAAACTGGCCTTCGCTCATAAATCGGCCTCGCACGTCTTGAAACACAATAATATAATCAAGGCGGGCGTAAAACCCAAAATTGGTATTCCAAAATTTGCGCAGCTCTGTGCCGTAGGGGCCAGCGCTGTAAGGCGTACGGTTAAGTACAATGGGGTGCTGTTGGCTATTATTTTTAGGCAGATAGATGGCGGTGTACAGGCGCAGTCCGTCCCGCATGGGAATCATTTTTTCTACTTTTTGGTAGTTGTTGGCTACATAGGCCGAATCGGCCAATGTGTACTGTGCACGCCCCACAAGGCTAATACAGCAAAAGCAGAGGAGATTGAGGTGTTTTTTCATTTTCTTGTTTTATTTGGCCAACAGCAACATAGCTTTTTTGCTGTTGCCCACTTGGATTGGTCAAATGTATCACTATCGGCTGTTGTTTACCTATTGCATTTAATAGTTTGGTTAAAGGTTTGAGTAGCTAACACAGCTTGTGCGTTTTGAATGGTTTAAAACATCCCATTTTGCAAACTGAAAATGGCAAATTGGTTTATTACGGGTTTGAAGCGGCTACCGTTTGGCGCGAAACAAGGCTGGCAGCCAAACCCGGTGCTGCGGCTTGGTTACCTTATTTTTGTGCTATGCGCAAAACATGGCTTTGTTTTATTTGGCTGCTGCCACAGGTTTGCTTGGCGGACACTGCTTATGTACGGAAAATGACCGATACGCTGAGTACGCCAGTGTTTAGCGGCAGGGGCTATGTGGGTAATGGTATGGGGCTGGCTGCACAGTTTATAGCCCAGCAAATGCAAACGCTTGGCATGGATGTGCAAATGCAGCCGTTTACGTATCCGGTTAACCGATTTGCCAATGGCATGGAGCTTAGCATAAACGGAAGGCTGCTAACACCAGGTGTGCACTACTTGGTAAATCCCGGTAGCCAATCCTGCCGGGCTTCGGGTGCGCTTACGGGCATCGATAGCCTGCTGTATGTAAATAAAAAGCAGGCTGTTGCAATCAGGATGATGCCATCGAAACTTACTTGGTCGGTAGCCACGGCCCAAAACAATTTTACCGAGTTTTGGGTAAAGGACACAACCATTGGTAAGCCCGAGCGGTTTGATGCCCTGGTGGATGCGGAGTATGTGCCAGATTTTAGCGCCCAAAACGTGCAAGGTTTTTTGCGGGGTACAGCCCAAACCGATAGCCTGTTGGTCTTTACTGCCCATTATGATCATTTGGGAATGATGGGTGCCAACACCATGTTTGCCGGCGCCAACGACAATGCCAGTGGGGTAGCGTTAATGCTGAGCTTAGCCAAACATTATGCGGCCAACCCACCTCGGTTTAATATGCTTTTTTTGGCTTTTGGCGGCGAAGAGGCAGGCCTTATTGGGTCAAAATATTACGTAGAGCATCCTTTGGTTTCGTTGAAAAAGATACGATTTTTAATAAATCTAGATTTGGTAGGCAATGGTGAAGAGGGTATTACGGTGGTGAATGCCACTGAGCATAAGGCGGCATTTTTGCATTTGCAGAAACTGAATCAACAGCATGGTTGGTTTACGGCAGTTAACGGCCGGGGCAAGGCTGCTAACAGCGATCATTACTGGTTTAGCCAAAGCGGCGTGCCAGCATTTTTTATTTATACCCTTGGAGCACGCAAAAGCTACCACGATGTAGATGATGTGGCTGCTACATTACGGTGGCCCGAGGCCCACGACTTGCAACAAATGCTGCTGGCCTTTGCCAATAGCCTCATGCTCGATTGTTGTTGGTAGAGGGTCTAGTTATTGGGCGATCCGCCGTTTATCCAGCATACAATAGTAGCTTTTTGCGCGGCAGTAAGTGTGCCACCAATTGGCATGGCGCCACTGTTTACTTGGCTACGGATGGTGCTGGCTTTGGCACTTATTTGGGCATGGGTGGTAAGCGGTCCACCACTGTTTCCGCTACCCGTTCCATGGCAGCCGCTACCGGTAGCGCATCGCGTTTGAATTAGAGGCAGCACATTGGCCGCAAAGGTGGGCGCAGCACCAACGCAGGTTGGGTCGGGAGTGGGCGTAGGGGCAGGGTCGGCACCCGAATTTTTGCTGCAACCCATTTGGCTGCTGCCTAAGAGTATAGCAGCTAGGGCTATGATGGTAAAACTTGATCGCTTCATGGCTTTGGAGTTTAATGATTTTCTTAACGCGAGGGGAATGCTTTCGGTTGCCTTTTGGTACAAAGATTAGTTGTATTTTTAAGCAAAATGATACTCAAAATGAATTATGTAGAAATGATAGCCAAGCGAATGGGCTATTACAAGACTTTGGGAGAGCACACCTTTTCTCAACTCGAACCCGCCGATTACTTTTATAAACCCAATGCCGAAACCAACAGCATTGCCATTATTATGCAGCACTTGTATGGTAATATGATGAGCCGATTTACCAATTTATTAACCGAGGATGGGGAGAAAAGTTGGCGTAATCGCGATGTCGAATTTGAGGATCAGGACGTAAGCGTAAGCGACCTTATGGATTTTTGGAATACGGGTTGGTCAACCGTGTTTGCAGCCATGGCAGCATTAAATCCCACCGATTTTGACAAGACCATCACCATTCGGGGCGAAGCGTTTACCGTATTCGACGCATTATTGCGGCAGCTGGCACACTATCCGTATCACATTGGCCAAATTGTGTTTGTGGGCAAAATGATTAAGGACGACAAATGGAAAAACCTGTCGATGCCAAAGCCCAAAAAGAATTAGCAATGTAATAAACCCCGGGCTCTCGCTGCGTTTTTAACCCCGTCCACAATGGCCCGCCATCAACATTAACAACCTTGAGAGGCAGCCTAAAAAGGGTAGGGCTGCAAAACCCTCTATTTGTCCAAGATATTCATAAGGTGATGCTTCCCTTTAAGCATAAACTGCTTGCTTTGTTCTATGGCATCCATTACCTGATTTAAAATGGTTTCCGCCGGGGCATCATAATCGAGTGTTAAAGGTGGCTTTATTTGTACACTTAAGGTGCTGCCTCTCTTCTTAAAGTTCAATCCTTTTTTATCGAAAGCACGCCAAAACCCATTTATGACCACTGGTATTACAATGGGGCGATTGTTTTTTATGATGTGTGCAGTGCCCTTGCGGCCTGGCGCAAATGGCTTGGTTGTTCCCTGTGGAAAGGTAATAACCCAGTTTTTGCTCAGGGCTTCGTCAATCTTGCCGGTGTCTTTTTCATCGCGTTCGCGGTGTACATCTTGCCCCTGGGCACGCCAAGTGCGCTTTACGGTTACTGCGCCGGCCAAGGTAAAAATGCGGCTAAGCAAATTGCTCTTCATGGTTTCCTCCGCCGCCACAAACTTTATGCGGGTAGCCGGCCAAAGTAAATAGTACGGCAAACCTAAACGGTTCTTTTTTCGCCATTGGCGAGCGCAAAAAATATGGATGAAGGTAATGACATCGGCAAAATAAGTTTGGTGGTTGCTTACAAACAGCACATTTTGCCGGGGCAAGCCTTTAAGGTGCTCCATTCCAGTAATTTCGGTACGGTTTACGAGGTTGAGACCAGGCCATGTGGCAAACCCTACCAGCGTGTAAACGGGCCCTTTCACCAGTCTTGAATTTAAAAGCCAGTTTGTAAATTTCGACATCAGCGGTGGAGTAATGGTAATTGATGTTACCGTTTGATGAACAAAAATAAAGACAATACAATCACAACCCAATGGAGAGCTATTTTAAAGCCCTTCTCATACTCTTAATGGGTTAAAACTAAACATACATGAGCATTAGCGCAATTATTTTTGATATGGACGGCTTACTCATCGATTCCGAGCCTGTTTGGGAGGCTGCGGGCAAATCCGTTTTGGCAGGCTACGGACACCAGCTGAGTTCCGCTCAATACGCCAGCAGCACCGGTTTGCGCACTGCCGAGTGGCTTATGCACTGGTTTACGTATTTTGGCATTAGTAATATGCACTTGGCTGAGGCCGAAGCCACCATCGTAAACGAAGTGATAAAAGCCATAGAACCCAATCCCATACCTATGCCCGGCGTCAATCACGTATTGCAATATGCTATTCAAAAAGGCTACAGTATTGGCGTAGCAACTTCATCACCCATGCGGTTGGCACAGGTTGCAATAAAGGGCTTAGGTATTGGCCACTACATACAAGCGGTTGCATCGGCAGAGCACTTAATTTATGGCAAGCCGCACCCTGAGGTATATCTAAATTGTGCCAATATGCTGGGTGTGTTGCCCGAGGCATGTCTCTGTTTCGAGGACTCGTTCAATGGTATGATTGCTGCAAAAGCAGCTAAAATGCGGTGTGTAGTGGTTCCGGCAAAGACACAGTTAAAAAGTAGCGTTTGGGGTGCTGCCGACCTTAAAATTTCCTCGTTGCAAAATGTGAACGATTTGCTGTTTCAAGGTCTGTCGGCCTAGTTGCCCAAAAACAATCGGTAAGCAATTACCAACAAAAGACCAATAACCACAGAATTTACGATGGCGTTAATGGTACTCTGCTGCTTGTTGTAATCTTTTACCTTGTAGTGCAGTCGGTTGAGCTCTTTTTTAATCAGCAATATTTCACGTGCCAATTTTACCTCGTCTTTTACAAGGGATTTCAGCTCTTCTTCCATTTTTTCACTCAGCTCGCCGCTGCGGCTGTGTCTGCGGCTAAGCTCGTTTTTTTCTTCGTCGCTGTAAGCTTCGTCTTTCATACAGAAAACTTCGTTTAATTGTTCAAAGAAATGGTTTTGTACCGGTTTTTACCCCGATTCGGCAAAATTACGCCTAAATCTTGGTGTTCAATTCTACGGAAGGCGTTTTTTGTAATGGCTGCCAAAAGGGTTATAAAAAAGGGTGTATCAAAAAAAATCGATACACCCTTAATTTCTACAATTGCTGGTTCTAGCCTTTATTTTCGTCTATTTCCAGTTTTTTCTTTAGGTCTGCAAGAGCACTCAAATCTCCCAAAGTGGCTTTTTCTACTTTGCTTTGAATCTGCTTCACCACTTTTTGCGTTTTTTCTGCTTCTACGCGCTTCTCTTTTTTCTCGGCTTCTACTTCCTCGGCTTTGGCGCGCTCCCAAATGCGGGCGTGGCTTAGCACAATGCGCTTTTCGTTGCGGTCAAATTCAATTACCAAGAACGAGTTTGTTTCATCACTTGCAATAACGGTGCCATCTTCTTTAGCCAAGTGGCGCGCAGGTGCAAAACCTTCCAAACCATAAGGTAGGCTTACCACTGCGCCCTTGTCATCTTTCTTAAGCACAGTGCCTTCGTGTACCGAGCCTATTGGGAAAGTTTGTCCAAGGCTGTTCCAAGGATCTTCTTCCAACTGCTTGTGGCCCAGCTGTAGTTTACGGTTGTCTTTGTCAATGTTTAAAATGATGATGTCGATGGCTTCACCCGCTTTAGTGTACTCGCTCGGGTGGTTTAGGCGTTTTAGCCAGCTAAGGTCGCTTATGTGAATCATGCCACCAATGCCGCTCTCGAGTTCAACAAATACGCCATAGGGAGTAATGTTTTTAACCGTGCCTTTGTGGCGGCTTTCGATGGGGAACCGATCTTCAATGGTGTTCCAAGGATCCTGTGTCATTTGCTTGATGCTCAAGCTCATTTTGCGGGTATCCTTGTCTAAGGTTACCACCTTGGCTTCGTGCTCGTCGTTAAGCTTAAAGAACTCTTTCGCATTTACCGGTGTGTTGGCCCAAGTAATTTCGCTTACGTGTACCAGTCCTTCAACGCCGGGTAGGATTTCCAAGAATGCGCCGTAGTCTTCAATATTTACCACTTTGCCCTTTACCACTTCACCTTCTGTAATGGTTTCAGGCAGCACATCCCAAGGATGTGGCGTTAGTTGCTTCAAGCCCAAGCTGATGCGCTTTTTGTCGTCGTCGAAATCTAAAACCACCACATTTAGCTTCTGGTCGAGTTTCAAAACTTCCGAAGGGTGGTTTATGCGGCCCCAGCTGATGTCGGTTATGTACAGCAAACCGTCTAGGCCACCAAGGTCCATAAAGGCGCCAAAATCGGTGATGTTTTTAATGGTGCCTTCCAATACCTGGCCTTTTTCAAGCTTGGCCATTATTTCTGCCCTTTGGGCTTCAATATCGCTTTCAATCAGTGCTTTGTGACTAACTACGGCATTTTTAATGGTCTCGTTCACTTTTACCACCTTAAATTCCATGGTTTTACCCACAAATTGGTCGTAGTCTGTTACGGGTTTCACATCTATCTGCGATCCTGGCAAGAAGGTCTCCATGCCAAACACATCTACAATAAGACCGCCCTTGGTTTTGTTGGTTACGCTGCCGGTAACCACTTCGCCGGTTTTATGGGCATCCACAATGCGCTCCCAAGCACGGGTAATGCGGGCTTGCTTGCGGCTCAGGTGTAGGTGACCTTCGCGGTCTTCTTTTTCTACCACCATTATTTCTACTTCGTCGCCCACTTTTACTGGTGCATCACGAAATTCATTGAGGCTAATGAGGCCATCGCTCTTAAAACCAATATTGATAACGGCATCGGTTTTGGTAAGGCCAACAACCATGCCCAAAATCATGGTGCCATCGGTAATTTGCTTAAAGGTGTCGTCGTAAACCTTGTCGTACTTTTCACGCTCCGATTGCTTATAAACGCTCACGTTGCGCTTGTCAATGGTCCAGTCAAAGTCGTCGTGTGCCGTTGCAATGGTTTCCTGCACGGGTGCAGCTGCCACCACTGGTGTAGCTTCGGCCACTTCTTGGGCCAGTGTTTCTGCAATGGGTGCTTCTGCTACCACATCTTCCACAATGGCTACGGGGGCGGTTGGCGCTGGCGCGTCTGCCACTACGTTTTCGGTTTCAATGGTTACGGCTTCAGCCGCTACCGTGGCCGCTTCGGCCTCCACAGGTGATGTTGTTGTCGCAGCAACGGTTTCCAAGCCTTCTGTGGCGTTGGCACCGGTTTCCTGGGCATCTGCGTTTAGTTGTTTTTGTAAAAAAATCATGCAATAATCCCGATGGTTTTTTTATTCGGGGCTGCAAAAGTAAGGGAAAATTCAGTACAAACTTGCCTTGGTGAGACACAAAGCGCAGCGATTTGATGGTGGGCTACCAGTGTGCTGCTGCTTGAGTTGCTGGCAGTGGTCGCATTTGTTTTGCGATAAGGCGCTATTGAGATTTTTTTGGCTGCAATCGCTTTATTGTGCGCCTTTTCCAAGTGGATGGTTCCACTGCTGCTACTGCGTATGCTTATGCTTTCACCAAGGTCATATCTACCTCTGCTACCACAAACACACTCCCGCATACCACCACCAAGTCGTTTTTGCCTGCGTTTTGCAAAGCCAAAGCCACAGCATCGTTTACATGGTTGAAGCTTGCTCCCTGCAGCCCCACTTGTTTGGCGGCTTCCAGCAGTTGCTCGGCTGGTAAAGCCCTGGGCAACTGTGCCTGTGTAAAATAGTATTGGAAATGCTTGGGCAGCAAAGCCAGTACTTCGGCAATGTCTTTATCTTTTACCATACCCATTACTAGATGCACGCTTTCGGGGGCCATTTGCGCTATTTGGGCCAGTACCTGTGTTATGCCATTCACGTTGTGCGCCACATCAAGCACCACGCTGGGGTGTTGCCGCAGCACCTGCCAGCGGCCCATAAGGTTAGTTATTGCTTTTACATGGCTAAGGCCACGCCGCACTTGGTGTTCTGGCAGGTCAAAGCCCATTTTTTGCAACAAATTCACTGCGGTAAGCACCGTGCGCAGATTGTGTTGTTGGTATAGCCCAGCCAAATCGGTATCCCAGCCGGTTGTTTGGTTTTGGTCATTAATATATACCACACGAAGCCCTTGGGGGCTGGCTTGGGTGCCCACCACGCTAAGATTGTCCTGAGCCCAATGCAATGGAGCCTGTTCTTTGGCAGCTTTTTGTTCAAAAACGGGTTTCGTTTCGGGTATCGCTTCGCCCACCACCACGGGTACAAGCGGCTTAATGATGCCGGCTTTTTCAGCAGCTATTTCCGGCAGGGTATTGCCCAGTAGGTTCATGTGGTCCCAGCCTATATTGGTAATAATGCTGAGCAGTGGGGTTATTACATTGGTGCTGTCGAGGCGGCCTCCTAAGCCGGTTTCAATAATGGCAATGTCCAAGTTTTGGTGAGCAAAAAAATGAAAGGCCATGGCTACCGTCAGCTCAAAAAAGCTGGGTTCTATGGCTTCGATGCTGGGTTTTATCTGCTCTACAAATTCCACCACTGTAGCTTGTGGTATCATCTGTAGTTCTACTTCGCCAGCGTTGCCGGTAGTTTTTATGCGTTCTCTAAAGTCGTGCAAGTGTGGGCTGGTGTATAAGCCAACGCGGTAGCCGCATGCTTGAAAAATGGCTGCCAGCATGTGGCTGGTGCTGCCTTTGCCATTGGTGCCGGCCACGTGTATGCATTTTAATGATTGCTGCGGCTGGCCCAATGCTGCCAATAGCTCCACGGTGTTATGTAAATCTTTTTTATAGGCAGCAGCACCAATGCGGGTAAACATGGGCAGCCGGTTGTACATGTAATCGAGGGTGCTTTGGTAGGTAGGGTGCATGGGCTAAGCTTAGCATGCAAATTTAGGCCGTGGGTCTCAATTACCCCGTTGGTCTGGTAGTGCCAGCATGGTAAGTGTTCGGGCCACTTTCATTTGCAGCTTTTAGCGGGGGCTGTTGCACTTGGTTTTTTATTTGTGGCATTTGCATTGCAAACCAAACCAAGCCCAGCTCCAGCAAATAGCATGAGGGCTGTTTTATTTTGAGCAGCAGACAACGCCTGTTTAATTCTTTAGCCTAAAATTAAAAATTACAGTGCCTAGGCTTTCTCCCTCGCCAGCATTAAACTTGAGTTGCATTGCCTTCCGAATGGCAATGGCCTTTAGCGCGCCGCTGCCGCTGGTGCTTCCGCGGCTTTGGTAGGAAGCACTTACTACGCTGCCGTCTTCGTTTACGCGAATGTCAATTGCAATTTTAGCGTTTTCGTTAAAGTCATCTTCAAAACTGGGCAACTTAGTGATGCGCCTACCGCTAAGGCCGCGGCTAATGGTTACGCCGCTGTTGCCCGTGCCGCCATTGCCGGTATAGTTATCGCTGTTAATGTTTCCATTGGGCTTGCCTTGGTCGCCTGTGCCACCGGCCACCCCTTGGTTTTTTACATTGTTAAATGCATCTTGATTGTTGCCGCCTTTTCCCGTGCCGCCAGAGTAGGCGCCCATGGTAGCTTTAGCCTTGGGCTGTGGTGGTGCCGGCTGGGTGGTTTTAGGCTTGGCAGTGGCCACAGCTGGCGTGTTGGTTGGCTTTGGTTTTTGGGGTTGCGCCTCTGTTTTTTTGGGTATTACCGGTGCGTCGGGTTCATCATTGTCGTCGTTTGTTGACACCGCTTCTGGTATGGGCGTACTCGTTTGCGGGCTGCTCGCCACGGTTTCGGCGGCTTCGGGCGCAGGTTCGCCAGGTAGCATGGGCGGTTCGCTCCCCATACCGGTTTCGCTGTTGCCCAGGTTTACTTCAATGCCTTCGTTTAGCAGCGATGCTTCCTGCTGGGGTAGGCGCCAGCTCAGCATCATCATTAGCAAAAAAAGGACGCCTAAAATCATGAGCGTATAGCCAAGGGCCTTGGCGTTTTTGTCGCGTTCAAATTGATATTGCATCATAAATACCGATGGGGGTAAAGATACAGTGAGATTAAACCACCTTAACGATGCCAAATGGTTAAAAATTACACACGATGCTGTGCAGCCTGGGCTAGCCAACGGGGCGGTTTACTATTTGCAGCCAGCAAACCCAGGCAAATAATGGCCATACCAGCCAGGTGGGTAGCGGTAAGGTGCTCGTTCAGCAGCCAAATAGCCTCTAAGCTGCTAAATAGAGGAATGAGATTGCCAAACAGTGCCGTTCGTGCCGCCCCTAGCCGGGCAATGGCTGCGTTCCAACAAAAAAATGCCACCACCGATGTACCCACACCCAAATATAGTACCACCAAAATAAGGTTTCCATTCCAAACAACGGCGGGCAAGTTGGTAGCCTCCCATAAGAAACCGGGCAAAAGCAGCACCGCGCCTATCCAAAAAGTAACAAACAAATAGGTTGTGGGCAATAGGGTAGCGGGTTTTTTACGGGTAAATATGTTGTATAAAGCAAATGAAAAAGCAGCTAAAAGTATCCAGCCGTCGCCAGCGGTAAATTTAAAGTGGCGCAGCGTTTGCCACTGCCCTTTGGAAATAAGCACCACAATGCCTACAAGGCAAATGCCTAAGCCCATCCACCGATGCCATGGTACGCGCTCTTTTAAAAAAACTCTTGCCAAAACCATTGAGAAAATGGGCGAGCTGGTGGTGCTAATAAGTGCCAGATTGATGGCGCTGCTGTGGCGGCCACCCACATACAGAAACGTATTGAATAGGGCAATGCCAAACAGGGCGGCGCAGGCCAAGGGTAGCCAACCCTGTAGCACTAGTTGCCGCTGTTTCCAAAAACTAGCTATGCCAAGGGGGAAAAAAACAAGTGCGGCGCAGGCCCACCTAAAAAAAGCCAGCGTTATAGGGGGCACAATGCTGCTGTGGGTACGGGCAATAATAAAATTGCCACTCCAAACCATGGTGGCTATTACCGCCAAGACTATGCCGGTAGTGGTGTTCCGTTTTAAAGATATGTGGCCCAAGATGGGGGTGAAAGTATAGAAAATATGGCTTGGTCTTTTGCTAGCAAGCGTTTTGGTCGCTCTTTGGAGCGCCCCCTCACAGTTTTTGGCCGCAAGCGAAGCATAGTGTTGCCCCAGCGGCCTTAGGCAGATGGGCCAAAAACGGCTAGCCATTAACCAGTTATTGGTAAAAGCCGGATCGGTTTTTTTACATTGAAACTTTAAAAAACGGGGGCTAGGTATCGAGTTTTGCAACGGCGTAGCGCAGCGTTACCAGCCTGTACAGCAGGGGTTCTAGAGCGCTCAGCTTTAGCATGTTGGCACCATCGCTTTTGGCAATGGCTGGGTTGGGGTGTGTTTCTATAAAAAGTCCATTGGCACCGGTAGCAATGGCTGCCGAAGCTACGGTGCCGATCATTTGAGGGTTGCCACCGGTAACACCGCTGGTTTGGTTGGGTTGTTGTAGGCTGTGGGTGCAATCCATAATAACGGGTGTGCCATGGGCTTGCATCCAAGGTATGTTGCGATAGTCCACTACCAAATCTTGATAACCAAACGTGTTGCCCCGCTCAGTAAGCATAATGTTATGATTTCCAGCGTGTTGTATCTTTTCAACCGCAAATTTCATAGACGGCCCACTTAAAAACTGTCCCTTTTTTACATTCACAATTTTGCCCGTGGCAGCGGCCGCCAACAATAAATCGGTTTGACGGCACAAAAAAGCTGGAATTTGCAGTACGTCAACGTACTGAGCAGCCATGGCGCACTCATCGTGGGCATGAACATCGCTGGTGGTGGGTAGCGCAAAGGTTTTACCCACTTTTTGTATCAGTTCCAGCCCCACGCCATCGCCAACACCCGTAAAACTGTTAGCACTGGTGCGGTTGGCCTTGCGGTAACTGGCCTTAAAAATGTAAGGGATTTCCAGTTTTTTACAGATTGTACTTACCGTTTCTGCAATTTCCATCACCACATCTTCGCTCTCTACCACGCAGGGGCCGGCAATCAAAAAGAAGTTTTGAGGGTTGTAAGCTTGGTTGCTAAAAAGGTCGGTTAAAAATGACTTCATTTTGCAAATATAGCACTGTGATAGGCATGCTTGGTCTGACTATCGTAGGCTAAAAAGTACACATTGCAAACGCTGGCCTGTTTCTGAGCTTGCGTTGGTCTAAGATAAAATGGAGTCCACAGGTCCAAACAGGCACCTAAGAGGACAACATTAAATGCCATAACGAAACCCAAAACCTAACTACGCCTGCTTAATAGCCAAGCGGTTTACGTTGGAAACAGAAAGCGTCCAACCAAGCACATCACTTTTTGGCGGATAAAGGGCCGTGCCCAACCACTCGCCTGTATATTTGGGCTAGGGTAGTTTTACGGCATCAAACTATTGGGTTTTTCTGGGTATAGACTGCATGCCGCTTTTTTTGGTGGCGCTATAGTTTTTGTGCAGGGTTCCAGATGCACTGGGTTTGCCGCCGGTGCCTGGGGTGCTTTTTACTACCATGCCACTAGCGGCCGGTTTTGTGCTACCCTTAGTTTTTTTGGTTTTTGATTTTGCCATAACGAGTTACTTTTTTTGCATGTAATTGTTAAATGTAGGCATTTTCAACATACACTGGATTCTATAAATGAGTAGCTTGATTTGTTAAACTGTCATTTCAAGTTATTTAAAGTGCAAAATTACAGCACATTTGAGTTTTGCTGGGAAGCACCAAACGCTTTTTAATTATTCGCCGCCTCAACATTTCTCTCCGTTTTGTGTCTTTAAGGCACTACACATTTTTAAAATGATTGCGATTCTACTCTTTTTAACACTGCACTGGTTTTTATCTCTGTTTTTCCACTCGTTCTTTTTGCACCGCTATGCATCCCATCAGATGTACACGGTAAGTAAGTATTGGGAAAAAATATTTTACGGCCTCACTTGGCTTACGCAGGGTTCGTCGTTTTTAGTGCCTCGTGCCTATGCTGTTATGCACCGCATGCATCATGCTTTTAGCGATACCGAGAAAGACCCCCATTCGCCGCATTTTTTTAAAGACATCTATCATATGATGATGCACACGGCACGCATTTTTAACGGGTTTGTATCGGGTAAAGATGTTCCAGATCCTGCTTTTACGGCGGGCTATTTGCCGGTATGGCATAGGTTAGACCGAGTGGCTAACCACACCATTACGCGGGCCTTCTTTATAGCTGGGTATATTGCCTTTTATTACTTTTTTGCACCATCGGCATGGTGCTATCTTTTATTACCGCTTCACTTTTTTATGGGTCCCGTACAGGGTGCCATAGTCAATTGGTTTGGTCATAAATTGGGCTATCGCAATTATAACATTGCCGACCAGTCAAAAAATACCGGTCCTTGGGGAATCTTACTAATGGGCGAGTTGTTTCAAAACAATCACCACAACGCTAAGTACAATGCCAATTTTGCCCGTAAATGGTTCGAATTTGACCTAACGTTTGTCATTATGCGGGGCATGCACGCTTTGGGCATTATAAAATTGATTCCCGTGGCGCAGCAAGTACGGCACCAGGTTGGCAGGTCGTTGAAATAAGGTTGTCTCCTTTAGCAAGCATCCACAACCACCAGAATTAAAAAAACACCTTCCGATTCTTCCAAAACACAGCTAAATTTAATGCTATGCCTTGTTGGGCTAGTTTATGGTTTTTGTGGGTGGTTTTGTGTTGGCGTATGATTTCAGAATCTGGTTTTACATCGTAAAAGATGCTCAAGGCATCACCGTCCGGTTGTGGTTGATAAAAGTGGTTTCTGCGTTTGTGCACGAAATCCCCGGTTGTCATTTTTTTCTGATAAAAAAAGCCTGACTACATTTACCCGATATTTTTAAAAGTTATAAACGGGTAGCAAAGTTGGCAAAGGAAAAAATTTTAGTAATTGGTGCTTCGGGCCAAATAGGCGTTGAACTCACTCTGGCGCTGCGTGAGTTGTACGGCAATGCAAACGTTATAGCCAGTGATCTGCGGGAGCAGAATCCGCTTTTGGAAGGTACCGGGCCTTATGTGGCGCTCGATGTAATGAACAAAGAGATGTTGCATGTTCAGGTAATAC